>CAIVVQ010000105.1 GCA_903909465.1 uncultured Opitutia bacterium
CACCGACTCGGCCTCCAGGTTCATCGCAATGTTGTTTGAAAGATTGGCAATTTTCTCAACGCGCACCCCAGGGGCGGGCTTGATTTCATAACGCGTAATCGATGGTCCCTGCTGAATGCCAACATCAATACCGTTTTCGGGATCCACGGGCACAACCGATACTTTAAATTGCGTCAGAGTCTGAATCAGATCACTGGCGCGCTTCTTAAAATCTTCCTGCGGCAAAGATGAACCCGACTTTGGCTCACTCAGTAAACTGACCGTCGGGAAAGTGTACTCACCGCGACGCTTCAACTGCTGCGATGCCTTCGCACGCTCAATCGTCTCAGGCTTAACGACCACTACCTTTCCGCCGCTATAACCCGTCAAGGGCTCAGGTGCTGGACGCGGGGGCTTAGCTGGCGGCACAACTTCTGTTTTCACTTCAGCAGCGGGAGTGATGGTTAAGCTACTAGCATTCACCGTGGCTACCGCGGGAACCTCAACCGGCGCAGGCTCGGGTGCAACTTTTGCCGCAGGCTTGGGCGGAACCGCCAACTCCACGCCCGCTACCTGCACTTGCACGCGACGCATCTCAGCCAACGCGGCCAACTTTCGCTTGCGTTCATCCGCCGCCAATTTCGCCTCAGTCTTGCGCTGTGCATTCCAAGCTCCAAAAGTATCGCGCAGTTCAGCAATCCAAGCCGCCAAGGTGGCCTTAGGGTCGTCTGCAAGTGCGCCTAATAAGCAAAAGCCATACGGGAAAATTAAGATCCAAGTTCCGTAATCACCCAACACTGGCTGACAAAGTTTCAGGTAGAGAAACGCGCCCAAAACTCCGCCAGCACCCTTAGGATCAAAGGCACCTGTACCCGCAGTCCCTAGCCACATGGTAACAATTGGTGCACCAAATAACACGCAGGCTGACATCAGCGCGACCTTCGTCGGCCAGATGGTGTGCGCACGGTTGTTTAAGCAAAACCATCCAGTGGCAAAAAGAAAGAATGGTATTAAAAAAGCACTGTAACCAAAAACATGGAAGAGGGCGACGGCGGCGGTGGCACCAAAAGCCCCGCAATAATTTTCCGCATCCAACTTTATTTCTGTATCGGTCGTGCCAAACCAATTGATATCATTTGACGTATGGAAAACCATTGCCGCCAAAAGGTATAAGCCGATTAAAGCCAGCGACACCGCCAAGATGGGGCGACTCTCGCTGGCGGGACGGGCTAAAGTGGTGGAACGTTTACGGGCAGGTGAAGGCATGAGAAATTAATTACCAAAAAGATTTCCTTGAGACGTTGCTTCGTCACTCGGCAAAGTGGCATCGGTCGACAAATGGCGTGGTGGACGAGTCACCCGAGAGGCGACGGCCTGCGAGCGTTCTTGCACTAAGCGCTCCACCATCCCTGCTAAAGCATGACGAATCCACTTGGGCGCAAAGGCATTGGCACTGTAATCACTGGGGCCGTAACCATGCACGCGGCCCGACTGCAGCAGCGCATCGTTCTGCGCAAACTCCGCGTCATTGTCCGCCACATAAACCGCGAAAGCTTTACCGCCATTTTTCTTTAACAGAGAAAACGCCGGTACATCGCTGGGTCCGTCAGCGATATAAATCATATTTTGGAAAGGCACTCGGCGGTCTTCCGACTGCACAACGGCATTCACGTCAATCGAGGTATCCTTGTTCGAGCCTTTATTAATCTCAAAAATAAAACGGGTCTTGATCGTATTATCGACCATCGAAGCGACTTGGGAAATTTCCGTCGGCAACTCGAGATTCAATTCATCCTGCTTAGTGAAGTGCGGCGGGAGTGGGTGCTCTAAGAATTCGCAGCCGTAAATCCCGTCGCAGTGTGGGGCAATCGCCGTACCGCGAATCATTTCTGCTAAACCGGTACTGACGACGTAATGCTCGAGGGTAACTTCTAAGTTATGTTTCTTGCCCAACTCGCGCACCGACTCCTTAAGCGCTGGGAAAAATTCAGGTAGGCCGGGACAAAGCTCAATCTCGGCCCCCAGTTCACGCAGCCGCTTATTCGTCAGCCCCTTCATCGCACCGGACTTAACGTAACTGATTAAGTGATTCAGGTAAGCTGAGTCCTTCGAGGTACGAATACCCTTCCGCGCATACAGGCCAGGCAGCAAATTCGTTTCCCTCCAAAACTGATCTTCATCCACACCGAAAGCTCGGAATAAAGGCGTCTGCATGTAGCCAGGACAAAGGGTCTTATCAAAATCCCAGATACAGGTGAGAACGTGACTGCCACGAAGCGCGGGTTCCTTAGACGGCATATAATTAAAGAGGTTGAGGTAAGGGCTTGCGGAGGGCAACCCCACGCCTCCATTAACTAACCGACAGACGCCTTCTGTCCAAGCCCGATTCCTAACCTGCCAATGTCCGACACCCCCCTCAGACCCGACCTTTCTAACCTGCGACGACGCCTGTCCGAGCTGGAAAGTCTGATGGCTGACCCTTCCACCTTTGGTGACGGCCGCCGTGCGGCAGCCCTTGGGGCCGAACTCCGCTTTACCTCCAAAGCAGTCAAGGCGGACGACATCCTTGCCGGACTCGAAAAGGAGCTCACCGAAGCCAACGAACTATCCAAAGAATCCGACCCCGAGATGCGTCGCATGGCCGACGATGAGATCCGACGCATCACCCCTGAAATCGAAAAAGCCCGTGAAGCCCTAATCCGCTCCATCGTTCCGCCCAACCCTGACGACTCACGCAACGCCATGGTGGAAATTCGCGCCGGCACCGGCGGCGAAGAGGCCTCACTTTTTGCGTCCGAACTTTTACGCGCCTACACCCGCTTTGCCGAAAAGAAAGGCTGGAAGTGTGAGTTAATGTCGCTGTCGCACAGCGACCTCGGCGGCGTCCGCGAAGCCGTCATCCTCATCGAAGGCGAAGGCGCCACCGCCCTACTCCGTCACGAAGCCGGCGTGCATCGCGTGCAACGCGTTCCCGCCACCGAAGCCTCCGGCCGCGTCCACACTTCCGCTGCCACAGTCGCCGTTCTCGCCGAAGCCGAAGAAGCAGAAGTTGTTCTCAAACCCGAAGACCTCGATATGTCCGTCGCTCGAGCCAGCGGAGCCGGCGGCCAACACGTTAATAAAACTGAATCGGCCGTGCAAATTATCCACAAGCCCACCGGGCTCATGGTTTACTGTGCCGATGAACGCTCGCAGTTACGCAATCGCCAAAAAGCCATGCGTGTTCTGCGCTCACGGTTACTCGACCTCACCCGCGCCAAAGAACGCGAGGTCCGCGCCGACACACGCAAAAACATGATTGGTTCCGGCGATCGCTCCGAACGCATTCGCACTTATAATTTTCCGCAAAACCGCATCACCGATCACCGCATTGACCTCACGGTACACGGCATCGAACAAGTACTCGCAGGCGATTTAGATGAATTAGTGGATGCACTTTACGAAGCGGACCTGCGCAGTCGCGCCGAAGCCATCACTCGCCCATCAGCGTAAACTCGGCTTGGTCGGCAGTCACCCGCAGTCGACCCGTACTTTCCTGCCCGTCGTCCAACTGCGCATCCACCGCAGATAAAATGCGGAGACCATTAAGGCTTTTATCTTCGGGCTTAAAAATAATCTTGGGGACAGCCTTCCCGTCGACTTCTTCGGTCGCAAATTGCCAAGAGCCGCGCACATCGAGCTCGCGCGTGCCACGTGCGATTGAACTAAAATCGTAAGACTCCAATTCTGCAGGAATTTTATCGAAGTCGAAGTTGCTCGGCCACGCGCCCTTCTCAAGTCGGTACTGCAGAATGGGCCGACGGCTCTGTCGGAAAATATCAGCGACCGACCCAGCTTGCTGGAAATTATTATAAATTAACCCAAAGGTAATCCCCAGCCCAATCAACAAGCCCAATGTGGCCACCTGAATGGCACGCATCCAAAGCGGCACCTCTGATACTACGATTACTTCAGATTCTTTTGGCGCGGGATCAGCCATAACGTGACCATATCCTTGCGCCGTGGGACAAATCTTCAAGCCTGGATGAACGCATTTTACGCCTTGGACTATATAAAGGAGTCGCTCAATTTGTAACGATGGAGGCCGACTACTTAAATCGATTCGCCGGGGTTGGCCGACTTTACGGCTTAGCGGGCTTAAAGCACCTTTCTCAAAGTAGCTTCATGGTCATCGGTCTCGGTGGAGTGGGTTCCTGGACCGTCGAAGCCCTCGCCCGCTCCGGCGTC
>CAIVVQ010000106.1 GCA_903909465.1 uncultured Opitutia bacterium
AGCATCAACATGTGCAGGGGGATTTGACGGAGGGAGTTCATAAAAGAATTAACTTATAATAGTAAGCGTGGGCGCTTGAGATTTCTGTTTAATAAGTTTCGAGCGGAATAAGGGCCAATTGTTCCGCGGGGCGGTAATCAATGAGGTGCGTCTGATTCTTCGCATCCGCCCAGTGCGTCGTGTTATTCCAGCGTAAGCGTACCGGACGTGCATACGATCCGTCCGCTAATTCTACCGGTGCCAATAGATCTAAATTTGCAGGGGCTTGTTCAGCGCTGACGAGTTCGTAGCGAATCGGACCAATCTCATCGCGCTGTGCCACGAAAAATACGCCCAACATTACCGCCGCTACCGAAGCAAAGCCTGACGCCCAAGCAATGACACGACCACGCTTAGCCTTCGACACAGCATGTGCATCCATGTCGCGAGCAATCGCAGCGGTGACATGACCCCGCGGGGCCTTGGGGCGCAATGCGCGCAATTCAGCTTCAAAATCTGGCAGTTCGTCATTCATGGGTTCGGGCGATAATATTTTTCTTTAGAGCCTCCATTGCATAGCGCCACCGAGAGGCTGCGGTGTTTGGAGAAATTTGCATTTGTTCACCAATTTCATCAAAGGTGAGGTCGCCCCAAATTTTAAGCACCACGACCTCGCGTTGCTCTTCCGGTAAAAGGGGCAGCGATTGTGCGAGCGACTGCAAGCGAGGGTCCGCCTCGGGCTCAAACCACGCCGTCGTATCCGCATCCGCCGCGACCGCCTTCTCGCGCACCGTGCGACGATCTGTGCGGCGGTGCATGTCCATCGCTGACCGGCGAATCGATGTGACGATTAAGGCATTCGGGTTACCGGGGAGGTGGCGTTGGTGTTTCCAAAAACGCACAAAAGCTTCCTGCAATACATCATCCGCATCAGCCTCTGACCTCGTCCATTGGCGCGCAATCAACCGAAGCCGGGCGCCATTATCGGCAAACCAGGCTTTCCAGTCTTGATCGGAGTGAGCGTCGAACATCCTGCTATTAAGTAAGCGTAGTGGGGTGAGAGTTCTGTCTAAATTGCATTCTACACCTAAACAGTAATGGGTCAAAGCAGTTGCGAATTATGGAAATACGGTTTTATCCTTACTTATGTCAGAGACGACCCAACCAGCCCCTAAAAGCGGCTTCTTTCGCTCAATTATCCGGTGGTTTGATTCCGACTATATTCCCGAAGGTGCCGAAGCCCTCCGCAATACCCCGAAGTCGGTCGACGGGCCACGCAGCATTCCCTTCGTCATCCTTCACCTAGGTTGCTTTGGCGTCATCTGGGTCGGAGCCAGCTCCGTCGCCGTTTGGACTGCCGTCGGACTCTACTTCTTCCGGATGTTCGCCATCACCGGTTTCTTCCACCGCTACTTCTCGCACAAAACTTTTTCCACATCGCGCGCCTTCCAATTCGTGATGGCCGTCTGGACGGGCCTCGCGGTGCAGCGCGGTGCACTCTGGTGGGCCTACACGCACCGCCACCACCACCAACACTCCGATGAAGAAGACGACAAACATTCGCCCGTAGTCGACGGTTTCTGGTGGTCGCACATCGGCTGGATCACCAGTAAGAAAAATTTCCCAACCGATTATACAAAAATTACCGACCTCGCGAAATACCCCGAGTTAGTTTTCCTCAATCGCTTCGACACCCTTATCCCCGCCCTCTTCGCCATCAGCCTCTATGTGATTGGCGCCCTGCTCCCCGCAAGCTACGGCACGTCGGGTATGCAAATGGTCGTCTGGGGGTTATTTATTTCCACGACCGTTCTGTTCCATGGCACCTCGTGCATCAATTCCCTCGCACACGTCTGGGGCTCCAAACGTTTCAAGACCACCGAAGATGAATCACGTAATTCATTCATCCTCACTTTAATCACACTCGGCGAAGGCTGGCACAATAATCACCACCGCTACCAAGCGACGACGCGCCAAGGTTTCTATTGGTGGGAATTTGATCCGACTTATTATATGTTGAAAGTGTTGTCGTGGACCGGACTCATCTGGGGACTAAAGGGCGTTCCAGAATCCGTCTACGCCGAAGCCGAACAGACCCGACTCGAGAAAGCTGCCGCAGAGCGTGCGTGAACGAATCGCCATCATTGGCTCCGGCATCAGTGGACTGGGCTGCGTGCGCTTCCTGAGTCCCGTACACGACGTCACCCTATTTGATCGCGACACCCGCCCCGGCGGCCACGCCCACACCATCGATGTCACCGAGCCCGAAACGGGTCGGGCTCTGCCGATGGACACAGGTTTTATGGTCTTCAATGAAGTGACCGACCCGCACCTCTGCCGATTGTTTCGTGAGCTCGGCGTGAGTTGGAAAAAAACTTCGATGTCATTCTCGGTGCGTCACGACCCCACGCAACTCGAGTGGTGCGGCTCGTCTCTCAATCACCTCTTCGCCCAACGTCGCAACTTCTTTCGCCCACGCTTTTGGAAATTACTCTTCCAAATCAATCGCTTCAACAAGCTCGCTCAAAAGGCCTGGCAAACACCCGAAGCAGAAACAACCTCACTGCGCGATTGGTGCGCGCAAAATAATTTCGGCGAAGATTTCTTAAACCTCTACCTCATTCCCATGAGCTCCGCGGTGTGGTCGACCCCACCCGAGAAAATGCTCGGCTTCCCTGCCGCCGCTCTCATGCGCTTTTTCTTTAATCACGGCTTTCTCGGACTAGACACACAGCACCAGTGGCTCACGCCCGTCGACGGCTCACGCACCTACGTTAAAGCACTACTCAAACAGTTCCCCGTCGCTCAACACCTCGGCGAAGGCGTCACGTCCGTGCACCGCACCCCCCAAGGCGTCATGGTAAAAACGGCGACACGTGAAGAAACCTTTGATCGCGTCATCTTCGCCACGCATGCCGATCACTCCCTGCAATTACTCAGCGATGCGAATAGCGAAGAACGCCAACTGCTGGGCGCCTTCGCTTATAATAAAAATATCGCCACGGTACACACCGACGGCTCGCCGATGCCACGAACCCGCGCGGCTTGGTCGGCCTGGAATTACCGCACCTGGAATGTGGGCGGAAAGGAAGCGACTTCTACGCACTACTGGATGAACGCCCTGCAAGGCCTCACCGATCGTGGGAACTTTTTCGTGACGATTAACTACCCCGAGCAAATTCAGTCGGATAAAGTTATCCAAAGTATTCCCACCGAGCACCCACTCTTCTCCCTCGAGGCCGTAGCGGCCCAAGGAAAAATGCAAGGGCTCAACGAGCGCTCAAGTGCACGCATTCATTTTGTCGGCGCCTGGCAGCGTTACGGCTTTCACGAAGACGGATTGTGGTCCGCCCACCGCCTATGCAGTCACCTGCTTGGTCGCGATGCGTGGTCGGCGGCTCAGGCTTAACCTGTCGTAGGCTTGCACTAAGCCCGATTCGTTCCACATTTCAGCCATGGCTAGACTTTACGATGCGGAGGTGATGCACGCACGGCTCTGGCCCAAGCGAAACACTTTCACGCACAGTGTCTTTTGTTTTGCGATTGATCTAAGTGACTTCGGAAAAATCGGGGAAGGATTGGCGATGTTGTCAGAGTCCGGCTGGGCGCCCTACCAAATCCGCCAAGAAGATTTTTTGCCACGTGCTGAA
>CAIVVQ010000107.1 GCA_903909465.1 uncultured Opitutia bacterium
GCAATCGCTCGTGTCGGGTAAAGATGGTCTCGACGTTATCCGAAAACTCCTGAGTCAGGCCAAAAAACTTTTAAATCCTGAAGGCGTGCTCGTCATCGAGGTAGGCGGCTTGCGACGAGCGATGGAAAAGGCCTGGCCTAAAATGTCGATGACCTGGCTCTCGACAAACGATGGGCTCGATTGCGTCGTTTTGATTCGAGCCGCTGATTTAATATCGCCAGCCAAGCCTTCACCACGCGCGCGGCGCCGGTGAAGTTTCGAGTAAGTCCTGCGTCTTAGCGGGGAGCTTAGGGAAGAAGTTGAGTCCGGTGAGTGCTTCAATCTTGCGAATACTCACAACGTAGTGGGTTAAATCTTTGTCGCGCCAAATCTCATTATGCGGAATCAAGTAGGCGATGGCACGAATTCCGTTTTGTTCCGCTTCGTATTCCGAAATCACCATCCAGAAGGCATCAGGCACGGGCAGCCGGCCCACCTTGGTGTCGGACGGATTCTTGAGCACGGGTCCGACCTGCACCCAAACCACGCCATAGCGTTCAACGTAACGCTTCATGATACGCAATTCGAGATCCTTCCACAGACCAGCATTCAGTGCATGCAATTGCGGGACGACGTTGGATAGTAAAAATGTTTCACGCTGTGCCTCTTCGCCATAGCAGACCGAGATAGCATAATTCGGGGCCAAGTGTCCGCGATCATAACCCCGAATGCACATATTCTGCCGTGGCCACTTTAGCATCCGTGCGCTTATCGACAAAAAAACCAGCGGGACGCGGCAAGTGTACATCGCGATACGGAAAAACTCGGTAAGAAGACCAGCGGGCCGACGGCAAAGAATCGTCGTAGCCTACCGTATAACCGTGGTTTACTAAAATTTTTAATCCACAGTGGTCTACGGGCAAACCGTAAGGCGCGACCGCTTGAGCATCGGGCGTAGGCGCCAGGATAATATCGCCCTTAATGACCTCAGTTTTATCGGCCGCCTTGTCGAGCAGGCCGATGACGGGGTCAGGCGTAGTGCCATCCTCGCGCACGAGGTCGACGACATTGAGCACCCTCTGTTCGACCGCCATTTTTTGCGGGCGATCGCTCAATGCATAATACGCGACCAAAACTAGCGCGACGCTGGCGAAGAGTAGCCCAATCCAAAAAAGGAATTTCAGGAAACGGCGAATCATGAACGGCTCAAGTAATAGCACTGCCAGGCCCAGTGGATGGCGACCGCAATGACCGCTAACCAGATAAACTTACGACGTTGGCCCTCTTGAATCGAAAAGCGCAGGCGCAACGGGTCTCGTCGCAGCCAGAAAAGTGCGCAGTACACTGACCAAAGAACTGTCAGCGCAAAGAAGACGAAGAATGCCGGGTGGAATTTAAATGCATCCCAAAATTCGAGATGCGCTAAGGCCCGAGCGCAACGCGTACCGCCACAACCGAGGCACGGTAAGCGTGTGAGTCTGTGAAAAATGCAGCCGGGCGTTTCCAGTCCGAAGTAAAAAAAAACCCACCCGCCCGCCACGCCGACGAGCAGCCCAAATGGCCAAATCAACTCATGATTCCATTCACCGGGAAAAGGGGGTCTGCGAGTAAAGCGGATCACTTTAGGCCTATAGATTTACTGAGCATTCCGAGAACGACAGCAAAACAGGAGCAGCAACAACAACTAATAAGCCCCAGCAACATCCATGAGCCGAAGATAGTCCATGGTTTGATTCGCATCACTACACCCTCAGCTCGACAGGATAAAGCCATGAGCGGGAACATCGTCGCGAATACTAACACAAGATAGATAATAAATTCACCCGACAAGAGCATCAGCGGGGCCACGATTAAATTAGAGAGCGAAGCCCCAATCATCGTCGCCACAATGGAACGTTCAATGGTCACCTTCTGTCGGAGTATCCGTAAGCCAACCCACTGAATGAAGCCCCAAATCGCAATCGCGAAGGGGTAAATCGCCGCGTAGAAAAGTCCCGAGCCCACACGCGCCCAAACCGGTAAAACGGGTTGCGACATTAAATTGTCCGCCGCCTTGTTAAATTCATCCATATTCAAACTACGGAAAAAATCGGCCAACTGAGCATTGGCTTCGACCGATTGGACCTGAGCAAAAAGCGTGAACGGCAAAGTCAGCAAGACCGTGATATAAGAAAATAAAATATAGTCGACGAAGGAATACTTACCCGCTGCTAAGGTTTGAGCCGGCGAGAGAATCGCCCCCTTGACGGTCGCCCAATACGATTGCAGCGAGCGACCCAACTCCCACGGGACGGTAACCGCTTGCGGCGTACCGAAATCATCGCTGGCCAATGGGCCAGTTGCCTTGCTTTCAAACTCGTGCCACTCGGACAAAGCGGTCCACGTTGGCATACCCGATCGCCAGGCAAGGTCAGTCGGCAGAAATCTGCCGCTGGCTAAACCTTGGGCGACTTCCTCGGCGCTGAAAACTCCGAGTTGCGATGATTGTCGGGCCAGGTGGATTTGCATAATTAATTTATGCCGAACAACGAAGCCTCGGGCAAGCCCGAGCGGGCCTAGTTTGCAATTAAAGTGGTGAGGAGGGCGGGACTCGAACCCGCGACCCGCAGCTTAGAAGGCTGCTGCTCTAATCCAACTGAGCTACCCCCTCATGACAGCCAACTTAGGCGGCTGCCAGGAAATGGGCAAGCCGTCAGAGCGTTAGCAAATTAGGTCTCTGAACTGACTGAAATCCGCCGAAAGTCCGCTCGGCATGCCTTTGTTGATCACCGAAACCGCATCATGCGAGTGCAGCGATTCCAAATGCGAACACGCAATCACGAAGTCGCGCACACGTGCGTCATGGTCAAATTGCTCGTAAACCAAGCGGGCCGCATCTTCGACAAACTTAGAGTAGGCGCCGTTTAATTCGGCGAATGCTTGTTCATCTTCGCGCTTCACCATGACCTGAGTTTCGGTGTGCAAGGC
>CAIVVQ010000108.1 GCA_903909465.1 uncultured Opitutia bacterium
CGAACGATGAGTGGATTAAGACCCGCTCCGGGATCTCCGAACGTCGCATTGCGGGCCCCGACGAAAACCCGTCCGACATGGGAGCCAAGGCCGCCATCCATGCCCTTAAAAACGCGGGCTTAAAACCCGAAGACATCGACCTACTCATTCTGGCCACGATGACGCCTGATGTGCCCTTCCCGTCGACTGCCTGCCTGATGCAAGCCAAACTCGGGCTGCGTCGCGACATCCCTTGCTTTGATATTTCAGCCGCGTGTTCGGGTTTCGTTTTCGCACTCCAAGTGGGCACCGACATGTTGCGCTCGGGAAATTATAAACGCGCGCTGATCGTCGGTTCGGAAAAACTCTCTTCCGTCATCGATTGGCAAGACCGTTCGACTTGCGTGCTTTTCGGCGATGGCGCAGGTGCAGTCATTATTGAAAATACCACGACTCCTAACGTCGGCATCTTAGGAAATATTTTAGGTTCCGATGGCAATAATGCTGAGCTCATCCACAGCGCCGTTGGCGGATCTGCCAAACCTCACACGCCTGAGACCATCCAGAATCGTGAGCACTGCCTGCGCATGAACGGAAAAGAAGTTTTTAAACTGGCGGTCCGCGTGATGTCCGAATCCTGTCAGCGTGTTCTTGCTCAATGTGGCGTGAGTTCCGATGAGGTTGCTTGGTTCATTCCGCACCAAGCCAATTCACGCATTTTAGAAGCGGTTGCCGGCCAATTAAACGTCGGCCTCGACCGCTTCCCCTCCAACCTCGATCGCTTCGGAAATACTTCGGCGGCCTCCATCCCGCTGGCCCTTGAAGAAGCCTGGCGCGAAGGTAAAATCAAACATGGAGACCTCATTCTCCTCGTCGCTTTTGGCTCCGGACTCACCTGGGGCGCAACCCTCTTACGCTGGCATGAACCCAAAAAATAAAATTTTATTCCTCGTTGCCTGCGTATTATTCGCCGTCAACGCCTCCGCTGAATTCATCCGCGAAGATGGCCAGTGGAAAATTAAAGCGGGGACCACCTGTGACGTGAACCCCGAGAGCCTTACCCCCAAGGTGATGATGCGTCTCAACGCCGCCAGCCGAGCCACTGAAGCAAAAAATTATTCTTCCGCACTGAGCTTATGGGCCGACCTCGCAGAAATACAAAAAGGCAAAGAAGCTGAAGCCATTGCTTTAATTAACTCCGCCCGCATTCACATCGAACGCGGCCAGCTCGAAGTCGCCGAAAAAGAAGACCTCGACGAATTCTTTAAACGTCACGCCAACTACGCTGGTTACGGCGAAGCAGTGGAATTAACCTACAACCTCGCCAATCTTTTTGCCGCTGGCGAACGCCCCTACCTCGGCGGATGGTTCCCCTGGTTTAAGGATAACCTGCACGCGATTTCGCTCTACGAAAAAGTTGTGAAATGTGCCCCTAATGGCCCCCTAGCCGACGAATCACTGATTCGCATGGCACGACTCAATCACGACAACGATCGCAAGCCTGAGGCCATCGACGACCTCACCCGCATTATCAGCGACTACCCGAATTCAAAATACGCCGCCGAAGCACTCGAGACCCTCGCCCACCTTCGCTCCGAAGAATCCTTAGGTGCCGATTGGGATCAAGCGACCGCCATGGAATCCGCCGACCACTGGCGCACCCTGGCCGATCAATTCCCCAATGACCCGCGTGCGAAACTCGCACCGGAACAAATTAAAATTCTGCGCGATCGTGCCGCCCGTGCCCGACTGAACTTAGGCAAGTTTTACTGGTACAGCCGCAACAATCCAGTGGCCGCAAAATTAATGGCTAATTCCTGTCGCAGCATTTCTCCTGAATCCGAAGCAGCCCAAGAAGCTGAAAAACTCTTAGCTGAAATCGCCGCCAACCCCAATCCGCCCACCACCATCGCCGACCGTTTACTCGGTGCCTACCCACGACCTTCGAACGCCGACGAAACCAAACCCGTTGTGATTAATGACGATTTAGATTCTCTAGGTTTCCAAAAAGAACCCATCCACCCCGCCACCGAACCCGAACGTCACTAATGTCCCGCTTTATCACCATTCTCTTCGTCGCCCTGAGCCTTGGCCTCGTCCATTCCGGTTGCTCAGCTTATAAATTAGGCGGACCCAAACCCACCTTCAGCACCATTGAAATCAGCCCCGTTCGTAATTCATCCACGCGTCCAGGCATGCATTTGCCACTGGAACAAAAACTGCGTGAGAGCTTCCTTTCCGATCCGCGTCTAAAGCTTGGGACGGGTGACGCTAAACTCGAAACCGAAGTGGTGGAATACACACACAACGGTCTCACCACGAGCTCGGTCGATGCCTACACTTACACGAGCTATAATATTTTAATTAAAGTCCGTTGCACGCTGACCACCCAGAGCGGAAAAAAAGTTTTATTTAAAGATCGCGAATTCAGCGCGTCAGCCACCCTGCAAACGCAAAGCGATGCGGCCTCCGAAGAACGTAGCATTGCCCCTGGAATTTTCACCGAAATCGCCGCGCAGATTCGTGAAGCGGCAACGACTTCCTGGTAAATCATGCCTTCCACCATTGTTGCCCCTTCTTTGCTCGCCGCCAATCACGGCGAGTTCGCGCTTGGCATTAAGGCCATCGAAGAAGCCGGCCTGACCTGGGTACACTTGGATATTATGGACGGGCACTTCGTGCCCAACATCAGCTTTGGCCCACAAGTCGTGGCCGACCTCCGTCCGCGCACGCAATTGCAGTTCGATGTGCACTTGATGCTCACAAACCCCGATCGCTTCGTCGCCCCCTTTGTTAAGGCCGGTGCCAATCGACTCACGGTACACGTTGAAGCCGATCACAACGTCGCTCAAACACTTAAAGCCATCAAGGATGCCGGTATCTCAGCAGGCATCGCGATGAATCCCGATTGCGACCCCGCTCGACTCTTACCTTATTTGGAATCAGTCGACCTGGTGCTCTGCATGACCGTTTTCCCGGGCTTCGGCGGACAAGCTTTCATTCCGTCCGTCCTGAAGAGCATCGAATTTCTTAGCGCCGAACGCAAGAAGCGTGGCCTGAATTATCGTATCGAAGTGGATGGCGGCATCAACGTCGAGACCGGCCGACTCTGCCGCGCAGCGGGAGCCGACACTTTTGTAGCAGGCACGGCCTTTTATAAAGCACCTGACCGCAAGGCATTCATCGCACAGCTGAACGCTTAAGCTGCTGCTGGGGGCTGCGGGTCGACGCCCAGCGCTTTTTCTTTTTGCAGACGCAACTGTCCGCACGCCGCATCGATGTCATGCCCCTTCTCGCGTCGCAACGTCGCCGTCACACCGAGCGCACGCAACTCTTTCACGAAACGGTCCTGACGCGTGATCGAAGGACGCACCCAGGGTAGGCCTTCCACTTTATTATAAGGAATTAAATTCACGTGCGCATGTAGCTCACGCGCAATCACCGCAAGCTTCTTTGCCTGCTCAAGTGAGTCGTTAATGTCCTCAATCAAAATAAATTCGAGGGTGAGCATTCGCCCGTGTTTACGGGCGAAAACCTTCGCCGCCGGAATCAGTTCCTCGAGCGGGTACTTCCGATTCACGGGCATGATTTTCTCGCGGACCTCATTGGTCGCCCCGTGTAAACTAATCGCCAAACGGAAACCCATCTCCTCTTCGGCTAATTTCAAAATCTTAGGCACCACCCCGGAAGTAGAGATGGTGATGCGCCGCGCCCCGAAACCAAAACCCCAAGGCGCATTCACAATGCGCAACGCGGCTAACAAATTATCATAGTTCGCCAAAGGCTCGCCCATGCCCATGACCACGATGTTATCAAATGAGGCGAGGCCTTCCGCCGCCCGCGCGGGGTCTGTTTGATCTTCAATTCGACAAACCTGCACCAACTGCGAAACGATTTCGCCGATCGATAAATCGCGCTTCCATCCCTCGAGACCCGAGGCACAGAATTTACAACCGTACGCACAGCCCACTTGTGTGGAGATACAAATGGTGCGGCGTGACTTTTCCTGACCCACGCCTTCCATCGGTGCACGAATAATCACCGTCTCAATCAGGGATCCATCGCGCAGCCGCTGTAGGACTTTTTGCGTCACATCGGTCGCCGTTTTTTTGCCCATAACATCGGTCGCCGTGAAATCATAATTCTCTTTTAGCCACTCGCGGAAATTGGCCGGCAAATTTGTCATCGCATCGGACGACTCGGCCCGACGAGGGTAAAGCCATTCAAAGACCTGCGCGGCCCGGTATTTAGGGTGACCCGCCTCAGCCAGACGCAATCCCAAGCTGTCGAGGGTTTCGCCGTGAATTGAGGGTTTATTGGGCTTAAAGACCATGGGTTTGACGTGTATTGAGTCCAAATCCGGTAAACAAGGACAAGGGTCCTGCCTTCCGGCTTGCAAGTGAGTTTTGTTATCCTCAAAACCACTTTTTGCAATGAGTAACAAGGCCCTCAACCCACAAGGTGGTAAAACACTCCACCTCCAAGACACTATCTCCAAGGTCTCGGCCGGACAAACCGGTTTCTGTTTACACCAAGCTTGGGGCATCGGCGTGATCCGCAGCTTCGACGAAAGCACCAAACGCTTCACCATCGATTTCCCTGAGCAGTCCAAAAAAGGTCACACCATGGACGTCGCCTTCTTCTCCGGTAAAATCGAACTCATTAATCCTGAGAGTGTTGTGGCCCAAGCTTACTCCGACACCGCTAAAGAAAAAATTGCAAAGCTCGTGGCCGACGACGTCGCCACACTCATCAAAAACATCCTCGCCGAATACCCAACGGGCGAATGTTCCTCCTACGCTTTAGAAGCCAACCTCGATCGCATTTTCTTCGCTTCCCTGCCCGCGGGCAAGGATCGCGCCACGACATTCAAAGCCTGGTGGACCAAGGGTCGTGCCATCATCCGCAAGGATCGCTCCATTCTGATCCCTGAGAAAAAAGGCGGACTCTACGCCCTCCTCGAAGCGCCACAAGATGTGGGCGAAGACCTCTTCGCACAGTACGAGATGGCTCCTAACTTCGAACGTAAATTAGCCCTCCTCGAAGAACTCAGCGAAAGTTCCACCGCCGAAACGCGCTCTGCCGCCAATGAAGCGAATCTCGCCAAAGTTTGCAGCGACCTTTCCAAGGCCGTCGCGGGACTCTCCGGTAGCCGCCGCAATATCAACCTTCCTAAGATTCTCTGCGCCATCTGGAATCGCGATAAGTTCTTCCGCAGCGCCGTTGAAACGGTCGAAACCTTCAGCCCTACCGCCTCCGATATCATCGCACTCTGCAACGAAGCCGATCTCGCGAACATCGCCCTGCACATTCCTCACACTTCCGAAAAAATTCGTAGTCTGCTCGACCTCGTACGCGCCCATCACGGCGACAAGTGGTCCGAACGCGCGTTCGACCTCTTGCGCAATCGCGACATCGGCGGCACCAAGAGTGGCTCGGCTAAACTCGTTTCCGAATGCATCGCTTACCTCTGTGACGCTGGTCTCTCTGAACTCATCGGACAGCGCCTCCTCCAGTGGCTCGAAACCCGCGAACTCCGTCCTCCCGTTATCATCTGGATTATCAAGAATCGCGATTCCAAGAAATACGCGGACATTGTCACCCCTCTCATCGTCCCTGGTTTACTTGGTGCCATCCTCGGTAGCATCGACACCGAAGCGCTCGAATCCAATTCGACCGCACGTATCCCACTCGCGAATGAATTAATTAAAGACAAAGCCCTCGTCGCCGACATCCTTGCCCCTAACGGCAAGAAAGTAGACAGCGAAACCGTTTTCGACATCGCCCGCGTCATGCTACGCAATCAAGGCTTCGATAAGATGACCAAGAATTCCCTCTTGGCCCGCTTAGCTAAAATCGAACCACACGTACAACGCCTCGTGCAGTCCCGTCAGCCTGACTCTGCCGCCGACGACAAAGAATTGGTGGTTTCGAAATCCAGCAAGACCGCTCGCGAAGCGGAACTTGAAGACATCGTGAAGGTCAAACTCCCAACCACCAAAGAAGCGATTCAAGTGGCCAAAGAGCACGGCGACTTACGGGAAAATTCTGAGTACAAGATGGCCCGCCAAGACCACGACACCCTCACCGCCCGTCGCGCTGAATTGGAATCGATGCTGAAGAAGGCCCGCGTGACCGACTTCACTGAAGCCACCAAGGACGCCATCACCATCGGCTCCACGGTTAAATTCCACCGCTCCTCCGATAACTCGGAAATTACTTACGACATCCTCGGTGCCTGGGACGGTCAGCCTGAAATCAATATTCTGGCCTACACCTCACCTCTGGCTCGTCAGCTCGTTAACCACAAGCTCGGCGAAACCTTCACGACCAATATCAACGGCAAGAGCGAGACCTGGAAAGTTCTCTCGATCAGCCGCTGGGTGGATAAGAAGTAAAAGTCGCCAAGTGTGACCTCGAGAAGCCCCGATATTCGGGGCTTCCTCTTTTGACATACTCGCGCGGGCTGTCCACAGTCTGCCCATGCCCAACCCTTGGGAATCCATGCGCTTACTGTCCGACCCCACTCGGGCACGGATTATTTTTCTGCTCAGCCGCGGCGAACTGTCCGTGGGCGAACTCCAAGAGATTCTCGGCATGCGCCAGTCGCGCATCTCCACTCACCTTTCCCTCCTACGTAAAGCAGGTCTAGCCCTGGACCGTCGCGACGGTAAAAACTCCTTCTACGCCTTAAGCGAAAGCCTGCCCGCAGGCGTGCAAAAAATCCTCGAGGCCGCCATTCAAGCCACCGCTCAAGACCCTCTCACCTTAGCGGATCAACGCTCGCTCAAACGCCTCGCCGAGAAACGTCGCCGCCGCACCGAACAACATTTCAACCTCGTCGCTGAGCGTCTTGGAAAAAATTACTGCCCCGGTCGTTCCTGGGAATCCATCGGCCAAATGCTCCTGCTCCTCACACCACGTGTGAAAATTGCGGACCTCGGAGCGGGTGACGGCACGGTCTCACGTTTGCTCGCACGCCAAGCCGAGTTTGTGCACTGCATCGATAATTCTCCACGCATGGTCGAGCTCGGACGTTCCCTCGCGAAAAAGGAACAGCTCAAAAATGTGGATTACGTTTTAGGTGACATTGAAAAAGTTCCGCTCCCTGATCGCAGCGTCGACATCGCGCTACTCAGCCAAGCCCTCCACCACGCCGAGAACCCAAAGAAAGCACTCTCCGAAGCCTTTCGTATTTTAAAACCCGGTGGTCGTTTACTGATTTTAGACCTACGCGCGCACCGCTTTGAAAAGGCCCGTGAAATTTATGCCGACCGTTGGCTGGGCTTTAAGGAAAACGACCTGCACGATTGGCTCGATGAAATCGGCTTCATC
>CAIVVQ010000109.1 GCA_903909465.1 uncultured Opitutia bacterium
CAGGTGCAGTGGGTGGATGGTATGCGGGACTTTTGGCATTGGCCGGAAATGAGGTTCATTGCGTCACACGCTCCGACCACGCCATCATTCAAGAGCGTGGGTTAATCTTACAAGACACCAAAGGTCAGCGCACAGTCATGGTTGCATCGGCAAGGCCCGACACATCCTCGATTGGCGTTTGCGACTTAATCATCGTTGCCGCCAAGACCACTGCGAATGCAACGATTACCCCGCTTATTAAGCCTTTGCTGGGTCCTCACACTATACTGCTAACGCTACAAAACGGCATGGGGAATGTTGAGACCTTCACGTCCTTTCTGCCGGATAGTCGGGTGGTGGCAGGTTTATGCTTTGTTTGTATTAATCGCACCGCCGCTGGAGTTATTTCTAATACCATGCACGGCTACATTCGATTTGCCGCCGCTCAGGGTGAGTCCAATCCGGCCGTTGATTTTTGCGTCCAGGCTTTTCGAACTGCGGGCGTTGAATGTGACAGTGAGCCCTCGCTTGATGCTGTCCTATGGAAGAAACTTTGCTGGAATATCCCCTTCAATGGTTTGGCGATTGCGGGCGGCGGCATCACCACTGATTTAATTTTAGGTGACACCGAACTCAATCAACGTGCCCACCGATTGATGCAGGAAGTCCGTGAAGCTGCTCAACTTTGCGGTGTACCCTTTTCCGAGAAACACATTGAAAGGCAATTTGCCGTGACGTTAGGCATGGGTGCTTACCGTCCATCTAGCCTGATCGACTACCTCGACGGGCGGGATGTAGAGGTGGATTCTATTTGGGGGATTCCCTTGCGTCGCGGCTTGGCGGCAGGTGCGCAGATGCCCGAGTTAAATCGCCTGATTGGCGAAATTAACTCCAAACTCTCTGCTCGAAAAAACCACCGAGGGTAAGTCGATTACGGTGTCGCGGCGACTGCGGAGGGCATACTGGCAAGAATCGAAGCAACCTCTGCACTGGCACGTGACACGGTCCAAAAGGATACGGGAAGTGCTGGCCCTGAATTGCCGGAAAAAATTCTTTTCCCCTTCTGATTAAAAAGGGTCATCGATAGTGACATCGGACAGTCACCAGGGTTTTTCGATGCAAACTCATTAGTCTGCCAGGAGATTCTCAAAACACCTTCAGAAAGATTTTTAGAACTCACTACCACGTAGCCATGTCGAGTGAGTTCGATTGCGGCTGACTCAATTGCTCCAGGTGTGATCATCTCGATGGTTGAGTTGGTTGATAACCTTGTATTCTCAAGGTAGACGCGCTTAACACTCGATACCTGTGCACGGTTGGCGTTGACACATCCGACCAAAGATAGGCCCAAAATTAGGTATCCGAGCCAAGCTCGTCGGGGTAAACTCATGTGCGATGTATGACCCATGCCCCTTCCATTCACAAGTCGGGAGATACGAGCGGCAGGCCGATTGATAACTTTTTCACACTGAAATGTGAATAAAACGAGTTTTAGTGGTGGTTTACATATGCCGTCGATTAAAACCTAATCGACGCATGCCTGAGCTTAAAGCCATTACCCTGGATCTGGCTGGCACCATACTTTTTCCTCACCCGTCGGTGGGTGCAATCTACTCGCGGTGTGCCTTGCAACACGACGTTCACGTTTCAGCTGAAATCCTTGAGAAGGAATTTCATAATGCATACGCGCACACACTTAAAAATTCTAAACCCGAAGCTTTTTGGCGTGCGGTGGTCTTGCGTACCTTTGCCGATAAATTACCGCCCGAAAAAACGGATCAAGTCGTTAAGGAATGCTGGTTGGCATTTGCCGATGAGAAATCCTGGAAGGTGGCACCGGGAACAATCAGTGCGCTGACCGCGCTGCGTTTTCTGGGGCTCAAGGTGGCGGTATTATCCAATGCCGATTCTCGGCTTTTGAGCGTTCTCCAAGCGAAAAAACTTTCACCGCTATTTGATGAGGTTTTCCTTTCGTCGTCCACCGGTCACGCCAAGCCAGATCCACGCTCCTATCAACACTGCGCCCGCACTCTTGGCGTTGCCATCAGCGCCATGGCTCACGCTGGCGACAATCCTGAGGAAGATGGGCAGGGCGCCATTACCGCGGGTGCCGTTGGTATCATTGTTGGTGGACGGCACGCGCCCACTCACTGTTTACGGGCTGAAAAGATTAGCGACCTGCCCTATGTGGTGCGCGCCTACCTGACCGAGGGAAAACAAAAGGGTAAGTTCTCTCGCAGCGTCCAAAACTTGCTAGCGAATTTACGTGGCGTGCCAGAAGATCGCGGCCGCTCAACGTCGCGCAGTAGTAAGTCGCTCGATGATGCACTGACCGAAGTTTTCCAAAAATTCCGCTTTGATCGTGTCACACCTGAAGACACGTTGATTGCACAGTGGCACACCCTGCTGCCGTTGAAGTTGGCTCGTCGCTGTGCACCGCAAAAGGTTCAAACGGACGGCAAATTGATTATTCAATGCGAAAACAGCATCGTAAAAACCGAAGTACAGTTTCACGCCAAAACCATGCTCGCAAAAATCCAGCAATTGCCTGGTTGCCAGGTGATCCGTTCGATTGCGCTGATTAATGCCTAAGCCTTTAGTGCCGGCTCAAAGGGTCGTAAAAAGGCCTCTTTGAAATCGATAACGTTTTCGAAATCTTCGATACGGTCTTCTTCCGATCGACCGAACATTCCAGTCTCAATGATATTAAAGACGATGTTTCCGACATCGACCGACTTCTTGAT
Organism: uncultured Opitutia bacterium; assembly: GCA_903909465.1. Taxonomy (GTDB): domain Bacteria; phylum Verrucomicrobiota; class Verrucomicrobiia; order Opitutales; family UBA953; genus UBA953. The sequence goes on from CAIVVQ010000109.1 coordinate 2,724, forward strand.
GCCCCAGTTGTGCAATAACGTGTAGGACATGGGACCGTAGGTTTCGATGACGTGTTGACGGAAACCTTCCACCAGTTGTGGGCCCGTGACATGTCGATTCAACTGCACTTTGCTCTTCTTAATTTCACCGTGAACGTTCTTCTGGGCTATATCTAGGGACAGTCGTACTAATTGATACGCCTGTGCGGTATACCGTTTGTCCTTTTGGCAAAGCTGCCGAATGGCTTCTTCGAAATCCATCATTTGAGTCGGGCGAGTTCGTTTAATAAACGGGTGTTCTGGGCTTCGGTGCCCACCGTGATTCGTAACCACCCAGTCATCTCATAGCCACGCAATGGACGAACAATGACGCCTGCTTTTTGTAGAGAGTTAAAGGTCGCATCGGCATTGGGAATCTCTGCGGCCAAAAAATTCGCCTTACCGTCGATAAACTTATATCCTAACTTATTGAGCCCAGCTTTGAGCTGATTGACGCCTGCTGCGTTGACTGCTTTAGAGCGTTTCAGGAAAGCTTGATCATCGAGGGCTGCTTCCGCCGCTGCCAGTGCTGGTAAATTCACGTTGAATGGCTGACGAACTCGATTCAAAAGTCCGCAGACTTCAGTGGAACCCATTAGGTACCCGACTCTTAGGCCAGCTAAGCCATAAGCTTTCGAGAAGGTGCGGGTGACGACTACCTTGCGCCCAGATTTAATCAGCGCCCGCATGTCAGCCGAATCATCTAAGTACTCGGTATAGGCTTCATCTAAGCAAAAGATCACATGGTCGGGCAACGATTGCGCGAGCGCCACAATGTCCTCTGGCTTATCCGTCCCACCGGTGGGATTATTAGGACTAGCTAGAAATAAAATGCGAGTACGCTCGGTTACGGCCGCACGCATCGCCTTGAGGTCGTGGCAATAATTAGGCATCGGCACTTCTACGGGGGTCGCACCCTGTAACAGCGTGGCTAATTTGTAGACGATAAATGCTTGTGAACCAAAAATGACTTCGTCGCCTGCGCGTAAAAAAGCCTGAGCGAGTAAAATCATCACTTCGTTGGAGCCGTTGCCGACCACGAACTGGTTGGGTTCCATCGACCAAACCTTCGCCAACTTCTCTCTTAAAAATGTACATCCACCATCGGGATAGAGGTGACAGTTGTTCAACGCTTTTTGGGCGGCAGCTAATCCAAGTGGCGATGGCCCCAGAGGATTTTCATTGGAGGCCAACTTTATTACCGATTGTGGGTCCAAGCCGAATTCGCGTGCCACCACTTCAATCGGACGACCTGCCTCATAGACGGGTTGCGACAGGACGGGTCGATTAGCCATTTCCGAGTAGCTGGGCATAAAATTACATCAAGGATAGTTTTCCGTCCTTGGCAAGCGTGGCTGACACCTCCCCTCTTGCCTAATGGCCAAATTTATATGTCACTTTTGGCATGCGTATCATTGTCACAGGGGCAACTGGTTTTGCCGGACATGAGGTCGTGCGGGCTGCCCTAAGGCGCGGGCATGAGGTTTTGGCGGTTGGCGGTAAAAACATCCCTCGTGCCCCCGAGCTGAAGCGCGTGATGAACATCGACCTCACCGATCGAGCCCAAATCGAAGCATTGATTTTAGATGAATTTCCTCAGGCCGTTATCAACTGTGCCGCACTTGCCACGATTGAGGCCTGCAACCTCGATGCCACCCTGGCTAGTCGACTGAATACCGACCTCCCCGCTCAACTCGCCCAACTCTGTTTTCACGTAGGCGGGAAACTCATTCACCTATCAACTGACATGGTTTTTGATGGTGTACGCGGTAGTTATGGTCACACCGATCAGCCTAACCCTCTGCACTTATACGGAAAAACTAAAGCTGCCGGTGAAGTGGAAGCGTTGAAGTACGGTCGTGAGCACGCCGCCGTCATTCGTACATCATTACTCAATGGTAATTCACCGTCGAGCGATCGCGGCATTCACGAACGACTGATGCGAGATTGGGCAGCCGGAAATACTTCGACACTTTTTACCGATGAAATTCGCCAACCGGTTTCCGCCAGTAATCTTGCAGACGTTGCCGTTGAACTCTGTGAGCGCCCTAACCTTTCCGGCGTTTACCACTGGGCTGGGCTGGCGCCCATCAGTCGACATGAAATCGGTACTGCCATTGCACAGCACTTCGGACTCGCTTCCGAAAAGTTTATAAAAAGCGGAAAGCATATCGACCACCCAAGCGCAGCCCAACGACCCCGTGATTTAAGCCTCCAACTCCATCCCTTGGCTGGTAAATTGCGTACGCCTGCCCAGCCCTTCGTTGATCAACTCAGCGAGCTGCGGATACCTAAAGGTTGTGAAACATGGTACGAAAAAGAAACCGGTCGAAAGGTCGTGCGTCTGCTGGAAAAGGGCGTAGACTTTTAATATGGACGTCTTACCCCGAGAGTCTTGTACCGCGGTCGCCAATATGGCCAACAACTGTTTGTTGCTCGAGCACTACCCTCAGCAAGATCGGATTCGGTATCGGCCCTTTGCCTGGTCAGAACACGCTTACACTTTCGGTGTTTCACAAAAGTGGACCACCTACCGTGAAGTCGTCCCACATCACATCCACTTGGTTCGTCGTTGCACCGGTGGAGGTCTAGTTTCGCATTTAGAGGATTGGACCTTCGCGATCGCCATTCCGGCTGAGCATGAACTTTATAAAGCGGATACCAATTTAGCATATGCGGTTGTGCACCAGGCGCTGCTTGAATGCCTATTGAATCAAAAACTTCCGGTTGAATTAGTTTTGCACCCATTATCGCCACGTCCGTTTAAGGCGCCCGATCAATGTGAAGCCCATGCCGAGCCTCATGACCTTGTCTTAAAATCCGACGGCAGAAAAGTCGCAGGTGCCGCCCAGCGTCGAACCAAACATGGATTACTTTTAGAGGGTTATATTTCCCGCCCCCTGCTTGCGGGCTGTAACTGGAATAAATTCGAAGAGGATTTTCCGCGCGCTTTAGGCAAAGCACTCAATAGTCCACCCGTTGTTGTTAAGTCTCCCATTTACGATCAGTCTGACCACGAAGGCATGTGGGCAAAGTTTAATTCCAGCGCCTGGAATCAAAGGCTTTAACTAAATAAATCGAGCTGTGGGCCCGGGCCAGTCTTCGGTTCCTTGGTCGTTTTTGTTTTAGTAACGACATCATCTGGCTTCTTTTCGATCTTCGACAAATCCGCAATCGGCACTTTGTCGTTCACTGGCAATCGACCGGCATCTTCGAGTCCAAGTAAAATCTCCCGCGCCCGCTTCACCACCGTCGGTGGCATGCCCGCGAGTCGAGCGACTTGAATACCGTATGAACGATCCGCCGCGCCTGGCACAACCTGACGCACAAAGACAATTTCGTCCTGCCACTCTTTGACGGCAACTGACCAATTTCGTAGACGTTTCAACTCCCCGGCTAATTTTGTGAGCTCATGGTAATGCGTCGCAAAGAGCGTACGCGCTCCCGCTTCTCCGGTGCCATGTAAGTATTCAGCTACAGCCCAGGCGATGCTGATACCGTCATAAGTACTCGTACCTCGCCCAATTTCATCCAGCACCACGAGCGAGCGAGCGGTGGCATTATTTAAAATATTAGCGGTCTCATTCATCTCGACCATGAAAGTCGAATTGCCGCGCGCCAGTTCATCGGATGCGCCGACCCGACAGAAGATGCGATCAATTAAGCCGATGCGGGCTGACTGTGCTGGCACCCAGCAGCCCAGGTGGGCCATGAGGGCGATTAGTGCGACCTGACGAATGTATGTCGACTTGCCAGCCATGTTTGGTCCGGTGATGAGGGCAATCTGCTCTCCCGTGCTGCTGAGGCGTGTATCATTAGGGACGAATGAACCTGCGCCGGTGCGACTCTGTAGCATGCGTTCCACCACGGGGTGACGGCCTTGAATGATTTCTAAAACGTCTGAATCATCGACGACTGGGCAGGTCCACTTGTGCACGCGGGCTAATTCTGCCCAACCTCGTAAAATATCAATTTCAGCAAGGGCTTGAGCGGTCGATAACAACGACTCCGTCCGCGCCAAGACAGTAGCCAGTAATTCCTGAAACAACTCGAGTTCCCTGGCGAGCGCGAGTTCATCCGCGCGTAACACTTCCCTTTCTTTGACCCGAAGTTCCTCCGTTGTGAAACGTTCGGCATTCACCATCGTCTGCTTGCGAATATAATCAGCGGGCACCTGTGCTAAATTCGATTTAGTCACCTCAATGGCATAACCGAACGCGCCGTTGTAACGTACTTTTAAATTTTTAATGCCGGTGCGTTGTTGTTCCCGATTTTCGAAATCAATAATCCATTGCTTACTGTTCGAGGCCAATGAGCGTAGACGATCCAGTTCGCCGTCATAACCCAAGCGCAAGGCGCCGCCGGCGGTGAGGTCGACAGGTAATTCATCGGCCAAGGCTTTTACCAAGTGCAGGTGAAGTTCCCCTTCAGTATTAATGCGCTCCGCGTAAGCTTTTAGAATGGGGCTAGCTAGCCCTTCCAGTTCTTCACGCAACAATGGTAAAACCTTCAAGGTGTCGCGTATGCCGCCCAGCTCGCGGGGATTCCTTAAGCGATTCTGAAGTCGGGCAATGATGCGCGGTAAGTCGCTCATCGTATGCAATGCTTCACCTAATCGGGTGGAGGCACCGGTGTGTTTGTGGAAAAGCCCGACCACCGATTGTCGGTCTTGGATAACTTTTAAGTCTGTCGATGGTTCCGCTAGCCACATCGCTAGTAACCGTGCCCCACCCGGAGTGGAAGTGGCATCAATGGTTTCGAGTAACGACGTTTCACGCGACCCTTGTGTTGATGCGAACAACTCTAAGTTTTTTGAGGATGCTGCATCCAATAACACCGCGGCACCGAGTTTAACTTCGGAAATTCGGAAAAGGTTCTTGGGGCGCTCGCAGAGCGAATCGGTCACGTAACCCAAGACCGCTCCGGCCGCTCCCAAGGCGGCGTGTTCATCTTTCAACCCAAATCCAGCCAAGCTATGCACGGCTAAAACTTGTGAGACTAATCGCGCACCGCCACTGATATCAAAATTCCATCCAGGGAGTCGCGTCACGGATCGGCCTTCCAGGAAAGCTTCGAGCGTTGAACGATGAGCGTCCGAAACTTCTAGGCCTTCAGGTAATAATACTTCCCGTGGATTGAGTGCGTAAAGTAGTGGCAGTAAATTCTGAGTGGAAGAGTCGGAGCTGAGTCGGAAGTCCGCCGTCGAAACATCGAGCCACGCGGCATGCCACCCTGATTTATCCCAGTAAAGTGCCAGGAGGTAATTGCCCCGTCGCGAATCAAGCTGTGAGTCTTCGATTGCGGTTCCGGGCGTGAGGATGCGCGTTATCCCGCGGCGCACTAGTTTGCCCACGGTCGGCGCTTCCAGCTGATCGCAAATCGCGACCTTCCAGCCGGCCGCCAGCAAACGATTAACGTACGCGGGAGCTGCGTGGTAAGGCAACCCCGCCATCGGCGTCTCGTGGCGCTTGGTTAGGGTTAGGCCTAAGACCTTTGAGGCTACTACGGCGTCTTCACCGAACACTTCGTAGAAATCCCCAAGGCGAAATAATAAGATCGTCCCTGGTGCGAGTTTCTCCCGCATTTCGCGGTACTGACGCTGCATGGGGGTTTCTTTTTCCACCCGTATCAGCGAATGAGCAGTCTGATTATCGGCAAGGACAGATTCGTCCCTGATTAGCAATTCGGCCGAAAGTTGCTCACATCACCTGCGATGCTAATTCGGAGAGTGCGCTACGAACGCCATGAATCAGGCGAACGTTGGCGGTAATGCTGTGACCCTTCATGCGCTCGTGTGTGTGAATCAGGCCATTCGATTTTCCGTCAAGGTAAGGGGTGTCGACCTGATCCAAGTCACCAATTAAGACGACTTTAGAGCCTTCGCCGATTCGAGTAATCACGGTCTTGGCTTCGTGCGGTGTCATATTCTGCGCCTCATCCACTATCATGAATGCATGCCCGATGGAGCGTCCGCGAATAAAGGTCATAGCCTCAATTTCAATTAAACCAGAATCGATTAGCCACTGATAGGGTTTGCGAGGTTGACCCACTTGCTGGAATTGAGAACCGAAAATCGGCTGTGCAGCTTTCAAGGCTTGGGCCTTCTTTTGTTTACGCTGCGAATCAGTTGAAACCGAAGTTTTTGAGGGCAACGGAACTTGCGAGGAGGCAGGCGCACCGTTGCGCGAGAATAGCACTTCTAGGTTGTCGAAATATGGCTGAATATACGGCGAGAGCTTCTCTTCTTTGGTGCCTGGTAAGGCCCCGATATCTTTGCCGATTTGCACGACCGGACGTGAAACATAAAGTTTCTTGTAGGGAGAGAAGTCGCTCAGCACCTGAGATAATGCAGCGGCAATCGAAATAAAAGTTTTACCCGTGCCAGCCCTTCCAAAACACGTCACCAATTTAATTTCGGGATTCAATAAGGCATCCAAGAAAATCCACTGCTCGAAATTTTTTGGAATCACGCGCATGCCTCGCGGCATCTGCAATCCTTTGCGAGCACCGCTGGCGGTCGACATGAACTCGCGGTACAGCCCGAGTGGCACAAACGCCCCATCACCGACGTGACGAGCGGGTTCACTCCACGAATCCGAAGCCAACATCACATACTCGTTAATCATTGGAGCGGGTTCGCTCTTACCAAACGGTACTACCACTTGTGCGACATCACGAAAGTCCTTCATCGCAGCTGCCGTGATCGTGACCGTGCGGTACTCGCCGAGGTCACTTGTTTCAATACGGTCATTGCGGTAGTCTTGCACTTCTAGGCCCAAGGCTTGGGCTTTCAGTGACATGCATGCGTCCTTAGTGACTAAAATGACCGGACCTTTCGAGGTGTCTCGAATGTAAATGGCCGATGCGATAATGCGGTGGTCGGGTGCATCGATTTGCATGAAGACCGCCCGCAGCCGATCCGCCCGTGGACCTTCAAAATGTTCGCGAATGAGCGACTCGTTAATGACAATGCGTAATTCGCCCCCGTCACGTAAGTCCGCATGCAATGCCCCTGGCTTAGTGGGGTCGCCCTCTGAAATATCTTTTAAGGTCCGATTCTCAAATAATGAGCGAATGGAACGATTCACCCGTCGTGCACTGGCGCCGAGTTGACCTTGTTGCGTCTTTAATCGATCCAGCTCTGATAAAACCTCCACTGGTATCGCGACCGTATGCTCATCGAACTTAAAAAGCGATTCAGGGTCATGAATTAAAACATTCGTATCCAGAACGTAGGTTTTTCTCACACCATGACTCTCGGCTTATTACCGTGGCACCGCAATAAGGAAAAATTATTTTAAATCTTCCGCAATCCTTCGTAAGTACTCCCAGCTGTAGATGCCAGTCTTGTGCCCGTCGCTAAACTCAAATGTCACAGCGTAGTTACCAATTCTTGTCAGACTGAGCACGGTGACGCCGGGAAACTGTCTGGGTCCATCGCCACCCCAGCGCTGACCAAGGATATCGACTTCCCCCATATTTTCGGCACTGGGTGAACGTTCGCGTAAGAATTCACCCGTGTAAAAATGTTCCACCGCGTCAGGCCATGTAATCGCCACGAACTGTCCGACAATTTGAATATCCTTAGGTGCCAACATGGTTATCAAGTTGGTCGGTGGCACCGCCCCCCGCAAGCAGGGAGAAAGAATCGTGTGCAACCTTGACTCCCCTTCCCCTATGAAAAGTGTGAAGACAGTATCCCAGTGACGCCTACCTTCGAAAAAGTCCGACAACTCTTACGCCAACTTCCTGGCCTTGGTCATCGCTCGGCCGAACGTCTGGCTTTGCACTTACTCGTCGAAAAGCCTCAAACCCTGGCACCCATTCTCGAAGCGCTCCAAGCAGCAAGTGTTGCAGTCAAACGATGCGAGCGGTGTGGCAGCCTAGCTGAAGCGCAACTCTGTGAGGTCTGTGCCGACCCCAAGCGCGACCCTCACTCGCTTTGTATTGTTGAATTGGTGCCCGACCTCTTTGCCATCGAACGCGCACAGGCTCATCGTGGTACCTACCATGTGCTACATGGACGTCTTTCCCCGATTAACGGCGTCGGCCCCGAGGCCCTCAATCTGGCCAGCCTCGAGCAACGCCTTAAGTCCGAGCCTATTAATGAAATCGTTCTCGCCTTGGGTAATGACATCGAGGGCGAAGCGACCTGCCATTACCTACGCGATTGTATTTCTAATATAAGGGGTACGATCAAGGTTTCACGTATTGGCTTTGGACTCCCCAGCGGCAGTGGCCTGACTTTTGCCGATACCGCCACCCTGCGCAGCGCTTTAGAGGGACGTCGTGATGTTGGTAACTAATCCCCGTTTACAGTACCCGGCGTCAGCTGAAGCCTATTGGCTGCAACAGGCCCAGGAGTTGACCCTGCTTAATGATGCGGAGGCACTCGAACGCCTCACGCCCTCCGTCGCTCAGCTCTCCGATTTGTTCACAACGGAACGTCCAGCGAAAAACTTCCCTGATTATTTTTCAGACTCACATCAATTAGTCGCCTACGGACTTTTCTTTTTACCGCAGAGTTTTGTGCGCACCGGTTTTGCGCTGTCGCACGCCATTGATTTCCGTAAGTGGAAGCCACCAGGTAAAACGCTGCGCATACTCGACCTCGGATCCGGTCCAGGTTCCTGCGGCACCTCCGTTGCCCATCAACTTCAAACGTATCACTCGGCTACCACCGACTTAACTTTTGTTGATCGCTCACCCACTGCCCTCGCTGCCGCTGAAAACTTTGCCCATGCAGTCTTAAAAAAGGACACCCCTGTCTCTTCGCGTATTGGCGATGCCAGCCGGCCCGAAACTTGGCCGAGCGGACCGTATGATATTATTGTCGCCGGTTTCGTCTTGAACGAAATGTCCCGCCTAGGCCCCCAAGAGCTTCTCGATTGGATGCAATCCATGTCCGATGCCTTAGCCCCCGGTGGATTGATCCTCATTCTTGAACCCGCACTTAAAATCACCTCGGAGCGTCTCCAGAGATTGAGCGACGCGGTGGTCGCCCATAAAATTATTCCACGCATCGGACCTGACCTCGACGATGCTCCCTGTCCGCAATTGGCAGCCGGCGTGCATTGGTCGCATGAAGTCAGGGCTTGGTCTATTCCCATCGCCACCGAAATCATTAACCGCCAACTCCATCGCGACCTCCGCGAAATCCGTTTCTCGTTCTCTTCTTTTTCGACTCAAGCCCTGCCGCCGATTCCAACTCAGGCGATTCGCATTGTTTCTGATATTCAGATTATAAAAGGCCTGGTTCGTTTTATTGGAATCAGTCATGGCGCGTTGCAGACGGTGGAGGTTTCGACACGCGGGCTGTCGAAGCATGACATCAAAGCGCGAGCGGCGATGCTCGAACGCGGTGACACCGTCGCACATACACTGCCGCCCGCAAGTAAGGTACGCCTCCCAGATTTTGATTCGCTACAGGTCATTTGGTCAGGTCAGCGCACCGCCTCGAATTAGCGTCACATGGTTGTCACTTTTGACACCTAAGTATCACTCGTTTTGACGGTATAATTGATGATTTCGGTCTTTGGGGGCCGACTCGTTACTGACAAAGCTGATTAAAGTGCTTAGGCTTAACTTCGCATGTTTAATCGCGAACTGAGCTGGCTTAGTTTTGACCGACGCGTCCTCGAGTTGGCCGAGGATGATACTGTCCCGCTGCTCGAGCGCGTTCGCTTTCTTTCCATCGTCAGCTCGAACCTAGACGAATTTTTCGAAATTCGGGTGGCCGGTATCATGCAACAAGAGGAATCGGCGAGTCATCCAGCTACCCGAGAGTTTTTACAAGAAGTCCTCCGTCGTGCCCATGAGCTGGTCGATGCCCAACAGAATTGTTGGCGTAGTCAGATCTTACCTGCACTTGCCCAGGAAGGTATTAATTTTAAGTTGAACGGAAAATTCAGTAAAGAAGATCAACGGGAACTGTCACAACGTTTTGACCGCGATATCTTGCCGGCGTTAACGCCCCTAGCCATCGATCCATCGCACCCGTTTCCGGTTTTAACGAATAAAGGACTCTACCTTTTAGCGCTTTTACGTGATACGGAAACACAAGAGACCCGTTACGCCGTGGTCCCCATCCCACGTGTCTTGCCACGTATCTTAGCATTGGGCAACGGCAGCGAGCGTTCCTTCACCTTGCTCAGTCATGTGATTCAATTATTTATTGACCGACTATTCCCTGGCCTTGAACTCAGTGGCTCGTGGGCTTTTCGCATCACCCGAAACAGCGATTTGTATGTCGACGAAGAAGAGTCAGGCAACCTGCTCGAAGCGATTGAAGAAGAAATTCGAAATCTGCGAAAAGGGGCTCCTGTACGACTCGAAATTGAGTCTAGCGCGCCCGCCGAAGTGCTAGCTTGGTTGCTCAAGTCCATTGGACTTAAATCCGAAAATGCTTTTAAGACTGACGGCCCAGTTAACATGGTTCGATTAAGTAGCTTAATCGATCTCATCTCACGACCCGATTTACTTGACCCGCATTTTTCGCCGACAACGCCCATTGAGTTTGCAGAGCCGACTAAATTATTCAGTCGCATCGCTAAACAAGACCTTCTTCTGCACCACCCTTACGAGTCATTCGCTCCGGTGGTGGACTTCATTCGACAAGCTGCCAGCGATCCCAGCGTGGTTGCCATTAAGCTCACGCTTTATCGTACGAGCGGCGACTCCCCCGTCGTCGAAGCACTCAAAGAGGCCGCTCGTAATGGAAAGCAAGTCACTGCGTTAGTCGAACTCCGCGCACGTTTTGATGAACTCAATAATATTGAGTGGGCCCGCCAACTCGAAGAAGCCGGCGCACACGTCGTCTATGGCCTCGCCGGATTGAAGACGCATTGTAAAGCGTGTCTGATTGTACGTCAGGAGAAGTCTGGCTTACGTCGTTATGCTCACCTCGGTACGGGTAACTACAATCCGAAGACGGCAAGGCTTTACACCGACTTCTCGCTCTTCACTGCGGACGATGAAATCACTGCCGATGTGGGCCTGCTGTTTAATGTGCTCACGGGCAATCTTTCTAAACCGAAATTCAAGCACCTACTCGTCGCCCCTTTTTACCTGCAACGCGGCATTCTGGATTTAATCGCCTCTGAAACGTCTGCCGCCTTGGCTGGTCGCAAGGCCAGCATCTTTGCTAAAGTGAATAGCCTGGTAGATCCGGAAGTAATTAAAGCCCTCACCCTCGCGTCTCAGGCTGGCGTTAAAATTGAACTCATCGTTCGCGGTATCTGCTGTTTGATTCCGGGAGTTCCGGGTATCAGCGAAAATATCCGTGTCACCAGTGTGCTGGGTCGCTTCCTTGAACACAGTCGTATCTTCCGCTTCGAAAATTCGGGTGGCGAGCCCGTGATCTTACTCGGCAGTGCCGATTGGATGCAGCGTAATTTCCTAAGACGGGTGGAATGTGTTTTCCCACTTCGGGATAAGCACCTTTGCAAACGCATCGAAAAAGAAATCATTCAGACGTACGCCAGCAATCTCGGCGACTCCAAGGAGTTAATGTCCGATGGCACGTATTCCGCTCGTTTGCCCACCGGAAGGCGCGGACCTCAAGCTCAAGAATCATTCCTACAACTTGCCATCAAGAACTCGCCTGCAATTAAGAGCGTGAGTTTGAAGCCCCCAGGCAAATCCGTTCGACCGCAGCGTTAAAGCCTTCGGTATCGCCCAGGATATCAACTTCCAATCGCACATACATAAGAGGAATAGGTGGACGGAAGCGGGACTGAAGCCTGACGGCGTCTTTCTCTGTCGTCACAATCATATCCGCCTTCGTGCGGATGGCTGCCTCTAGAACTTCATCCAAGTCTTCATCGCTAAACGAGTGGTGATCGAGGAATCGACGGTTGGACACTAAGACTGCACCCTGTTTGCGGAGCGTGTCTTCGAAACGCTCAGGCGTTGCGATTCCTGAAAATGATGCGACTCGCTTGCCGTCCAAGAAAGTCAGCGGCAGGCGCTGCGGTCCATCAATCTCCACCAACTCCTTAGGACTGTGGGCACACGCGATGATTTCTGCCTTCGAGTTGTAGCGACGTAACTGCGCCACTAACTCTGGTGCGGGAGGCCCGCTCGACTTCGTTACAAAGATATATGAGGCGCGACTGAGGTTTTGAATCGGCTCGCGCAAGATACCGCGCGGCAGAAGTTTTCCATTCCCAAACGGATCATAACTATCGACTAATAATAAATTAATCTGACCGCGCAGCGGTAAGTACTGTAAACCATCATCGAGCAAAATTGTGTCCACCCCGAAGCGTCGCAAAGCAAAGCGTCCACCTTCGACTCGATCTCGGTCTACTACCACCACGACTCCATCCGAGACCAAGTTGGTCGCCAACATGAAGGGCTCATCGCCCGCCTCTGCTGGACCCGCTAAAACATTTTTTCCGTCGGAAACCACGAGGGGTTCCGGACGTTGCCCCTGCGTCAACCAACGCCAAAAACGCTTCGGCATTGAATCGGAAGTACCTTTATAACCACGTGATAAAATCGCTACCTTTCGACCCCTCCGAGCCAAGACTTGGGCCATTTTCATCACGACCGGGGTCTTCCCCGTGCCTCCGACAGTTAAATTACCCACCACCACGACCTTACACCCTAAGGGTGTATCGCGAAATAGGCGGTTACGATATAGCCATAGGCGCAGTCGGACAATCCCACCAAAAATCCACGATAACACTAATAAAAAGACCCTTAACACCGAAGGGAACAGGCCCTTTTCACGCTCATAAACGACCTCTACCGCGTAGGCCATTAACGCGTCTTTAAAGGTCGAAAAAAATCCTCGGTGGTTGGCCGTCATATTGCCCTAAGATGCAAACTTGTTTGACGCAGACAGGCAACCCGATTGAGAAGGGACAACTCTGGGCCATGCTTTACCACCTGTTGCGCACTAAGTTGCTCCGCGCCGAAGTCACCGGTGCTCGCTTCGATTACGAGGGCTCTCTAGCCATCGATAGCGAGTTGATGGCCCTAGTCGGCATGCTCCCCTATGAGAAAATTTTAGTAGGCAATATCACCAACGGCGAACGTTTCGAGACCTACGCCATCCCTGCCCCAGCCGGTACCCGCGAGGTCTGCCTCAATGGTGCCACCGCCCACCTCGGTAAGATCGGCGACCTACTCGTTGTCATGACTTTTGCCGAAGCCTCGGCCGACGAAGCCCGCAGTTGGAAGCCTAAGACCGTTACCCTCTCCGAGAAAAATAAACGCCTGGTCCGACTTGAAAACCCCGACGTCTCTCCTGACCTTCTAAAAACCTTTCTTACTAAATAATACACTAACTAACATGAGCTACCGTCTTTATATTCCTGGACCTCTGACTATCTCAGAATCCATCACTAAGGCCATGGGTAAGGCCATGGTCGGCCACCGCTCTAAAGACTTCGTAGCCCTCTACGAAGACATGCAGCCTAAATTGAAGAAGATGTTTGCGACCCAAGACCCCGTTTACCTGAGCACCAGCTCGGCATGGGGTGTAATGGAAGGCGCACTTCGTAATGTTTGCCGCAAGGGCGTACTCAATTGCATGAACGGTGCTTTCTCCGACAAGTGGAACGACGTTGCCAAGCGCTGCGGCAAGTACGCCGAAGCCCTGCAATTCGACTGGGGTAAACCCGTTGACCCCGAAGCGGTGCGTAAAGCCCTCGCGACCGGTAAGTTCGATTGCATTACCTTCATTCACTCCGAAACCTCGACAGGTACCCTCTCACCGATTGCCGACATCATGGCAGTCGTCCGTGAATTCCCTGACGTGATATCGATCGCCGACACGGTGAGCTCATTCTCCACTCTACCTATTAATAAGGACGAACTCGGCGTGGATATCCTCCTCACTGGCTCCCAAAAGGCCTTAGCGTTGCCTCCTGGCTTGGCCATCTTCGCCGTCAGCGAGCGTGCGCGTGAACGTGCTAAACAGATGACCGACCGTGGTTACTACTTCGATCTTATCGAATTCCACGATAACCACACCAAGGGCATGACGCCTTCAACCCCTTGTATCTCCCTGCTCTTTGGACTGCAGCAGCGCTTGATCGAAGTGGAAGCAGAAGGTTTAGAAAATCGCTTCGAGCGCCACCGTCGCCTCAACGACCAAGTGCGTGCATGGGCTTTCGGAAAGGGCTTCTCCCTTCTGCCTGAAGAGAAATTTGCGACTCGCGGACTCAACTGCTTTAAGAACGACCGCAATGTCGACCTCGAGCGCCTCAACAAGATTCTCAAATCCCGTCACAAACTCGTCATCGATGGTGGTTACGGAAAACTAAAAGGTAAGACCTTCCGTATCTCCAACATGGGCGACGAAACCGATGCTACAATTGCCACCTTAATTGCCGCACTGAATGACGGACTCGCTGAGCAGGGAATGTAACCGAGCTTGACCATCGGTTATAATCCTACGCATGCGCAAGAAATCATCTAAGTCAGAAAATACTGAAACTGCAGCCCCAGGTTCCAAGACCTTGGTGATTGCCGAGAAGCCCTCCGTCGCGGCGGACCTCGCCAAGGTTCTAAAAGTTCCTAAGCTGGGTGAAGTTTTTGAGAACGATCAGTGGATCATCAGCTCCGCCATTGGTCACCTCGTACGCTTAAAGGACCCGCAAGACTTAGACGAAAAATATAAGCGCTGGACCTTAAAAGACCTACCCATTCTGCCCGAAAAGTTCGATGGCACCATTTGTGATGATATCTTAAAGGCCATCGTCGATAACCGTAACGACGGCTCCCGTTATAAATTACTGAAGAAGCTTTTCACCCGTAAAGATGTCGGGGCGATTGTGAATGCCTGCGACGCCGGTCGCGAAGGCGAACTCATCTTACACAACATCTACGTTCTCATCGGACGTGAATTACCTATTAAGCGTCTCTGGCTGACGAGCATGACGAACACGGCCATCCAAAACAGCTTTGATAACTTGCTCTCTTACGAAGCAAAGGCCGGACTACGTGACTCATCCGTCGGACGTTCCCAGGCCGATTGGTTGGTGGGCATGAATGCGAGCCGCTTCTCAACGATTCGCATCGGCGGTGGCCGTCGCGAATCTTATTCCTGTGGTCGAGTTCAAACTCCCACCCTCATGCTCATTGTGGAACGCGAATTAGAAATCCGCGCTTTCCAGCCTAAAACTTTTTGGAAGATTGAAACTACTTTCAAGGTATCCGCTGGCGAATACCAAGGTGTCGCACAAGTTCCTGGCGTCACCGACCGTAAAGAAGCCGAACGTTTCTTTGTCGAAGCCGCCGCTCAAAACGTTGCCGATGAGACCAAGAAAATCGGTGTCGGTACCATTACCGATGAGCGTAAGCCTAAAAAGGAAAGTGCCCCGCGCCTCTTCGATCTGACAACTTTACAGCGCGAAGGTAATCGCCGTTTCGGTTTCTCCGCGAAGACCACCCTCGGCGCGGCACAATCACTCTACGAACGCCACAAGGCACTCACCTACCCTCGTACGGATTCGCAATACCTCCCTGAAGATCACGTCGCGACTGCCAAGACCGTTCTTCAATCACTCGTCCAAGGTCACAGCAGCGGCACCCACGCCCAAGAGGCACTCAATAAGAACTGGGTCGACTCTGCCGGTAAGCGCGTGTTCGACAATAAGAAGGTCAGTGACCACTTTGCAATCGTCCCCACTGGTACCATTCCATCTGAGCTCACCGATGTTGAGCGTAAAATCTACGATCTAATTGTTCGACGCTTCGTGGCGGTCTTCTTCCCGATGGCTGAATTCGAGGAAACGGTACGCCTTACACAGGTCGGCCCACACACCTTCCGCACGACCGGTAAAGTTCTCGTGGTTGCAGGTTGGCGCTCAGTGATGGGTCAAGAAGCCGACTCCGAAGAAGATAAAGATAAAGAAGGTGCCGCCAATTTACCTAATCTCAACACCGCCGATGGCACTCCACCACAAGGCAAGGTAGTCGACGTTTCGATGCGTCAAGATGCCACCAAGCCGCCTGCACGCTACAATGAAGCATCATTGCTCGGTGCCATGGAGAACGCCGGCAAGCTCGTGGATGATGAAGCCCTCGCAGAAGCCATGAAGGAGCGCGGACTCGGCACTCCCGCCACCCGTGCCCAAACCATTGAAGGCCTTCTCGGCCAGCAGTACATTGAACGCCAAGGCAAGGAGCTCGTGCCCATGGCCAAAGCTTTTCAGCTCCATCAATTCATTCACGCCAAGGGGCTATCGTTCCTTTCCGAGCCACAACTCACAGGCGAATGGGAGTATCAACTTAAACAAATTGAACACGGCAAGTTGTCGGTGAAAAAGTTCATTCAAGACATCAAGTCTCAGGTCAAAGAGATGGTTGAAAAAGGCAGCGCTGAAGTTGCCCCCACTGTGGTTGAGCCCGAAGTGCTTTCACCCACCGATAAAAAACCTGTTCTCACCAACGGCGAAAGTTATTTCTCTCAAGATCGTTCGGCCGACGGCAAGAAGCCGATGATGATTGTTTATAAAGGTATCAATGGACACACGGTGACGCCCGCCGAACTCGCCGAGCTCATTGAGAAACGTCGCATCGGACCGTTTAACGATTTCCGCTCGATGAAGTCGGGCAAGAATTTCACTGGTTACATTGATCTGATGGACGAGGATTCCATCGTCTCATGGAAGACCAAGGTCGAAACGCCAGCTGCACCGGTCGCGACCGACGCCGAAGTGAAGCCTAAGCGTAAGACTAAACCTAAGGCACCTTCGGGGCGATTAAAGGCCGTCCTGTTCCTACCTCCGCGCGAAGGTATCGATGGCAATCCTGATGCGTTTGATGCCGATTGGCCAGTTCTGGGTAACTGCCCAGTCTCCGGACTTCCCGTGCAACAAACGCCCACCGCTGGTTACCGCGTCTGCCCTCAGAAAGCGATTGCCGCCGGTGCGAAGAAGACTTTCAGCCTTAACACTGAAATGTTGAAAGCGCCCATTAGCCCCGATGACGTGAAGGCTTTGCTCAATCAAGGTCGTACGCCGCTGAAGAAATTTATTTCCCGTCGCACCAATCGCGGCTTCGAAGCTTTCCTGGTCGCTGATAAAGATAAGGGCTGGTGGTTTGAATTCCCCCCACGCAAACCTAAGGGCCCTAAAAAAGCCGCTGCTGGTGAAGCGAAGGCCGAAGACGGTAATCCGTTCTAGTTCACTTCTCCCAGGTCTGACGAGGGATGCGCTGTAAGACGGGCAGGTTTAATTCGGCCTCGAAGTAACGCAGGTGCTCCAAGTCGTCCGGCGAACTGTCGCCGACGCCTCGGAGTTTTTCCAACCATTGATTTCGATACCACGCGTAAGCTTCTTTTCTCTGTCCGCCCTCCCAGAGTGATCGTGCACACAGGAAATAAGCGAACCACGGAACGTTGGCCGACTCGGTAGCGCGTTTATAATATGACGCCGCCAGTAAATTATCCTTCAGCTTAATCTCCGCCATCTGACCCGCTGAAATTAAAATCCCGGGATTGCCGCCTGTGTGTTTCGATCCGTCCTCAAAAACGGCTAAACCTTTTCGTGCGTAACTTTTAAAGAGGTCATCTTGGATTTCGGGGCTGACCTTCGCGTAGCCACCACGACGGCGAATCTCCCAGTGAGCCATATCGTACCCGACGACATAGCCCGTGTTCTCCCAAAAATACCGGGCACGTGGGTCCAAGGCACAGGCCGTACGCATCAAACCTTCACAGGCAGCCCTGTCCCGCTTCTCCCAGGCCACGTAGCTACGCAACCATGTGCCATCGGCGATGACGGTTCTGAGGCCACCCAGGATACCCAGGAGGACGCCCTGTCCCAGCGTTGGCTCAATCTCTTTTCTCCCCATCTCGGGAATCGATGTCCGCACCAATCGCCACGAATTTTCTGCAAAGCATCCCGCGATGAATATTGCGACGGCCACTCCCACAATTGTCAGCCCTCGGACCATGATTAGATTTCACGCCGGCGAAAACCGAGGCCGGCTAAAATTAGCAACACGATAATATAAATACATCCCGATAAACTTGCAGCCCACACTGCCCCGTTCGAAACGGATGCGACATCCAACGCCAACGCGTCGCCGATGTTGAACTGTTGCAGGTTGGGAACTATTCGCGTGATTAACCAGAGGAACGATTGGTATACGGTAGTTATCTGCTTCTCTTTAAGTAATGCTTCTTCGGCAATCCACTGCAGCTGACCCGCCAGCACGGCCATCGCGCCCACCACAATCGCAAAGAGAAAACTACGGGCGACAGAGGAAACTGCTAATACCATGGCCGCAATGACGCCCAAGCGGAGCCATTGCAGTAAAGCATAGGCCGCCACTCCGCTGACACTTAAATCGGGTGGCACCCGGCCAGCAGCTTCGGCCAGTGCGACTAATTCTTGGTGCCGACCCCACATGATTAATCCGAGAATTAAGGTGAGGGTAAAAATAAATATGCCTAACACTGCCCAGACTCCGATAAATTTTCCTACCAGAAACTCCCAGCGGCTGACGGGCTTTGCTAGCAAGGTCATCGCGGTCCGATTTTCGATTTCAGCAAAAAACAATTGAGCGGTCATCGCCAGCGTCAGAATCGATCCAAAGAAAAATATGCCACCAAAGCCAAAGTCGGCGACAAACTTTAATTCACCGTGTCCGAAATCAAGAAAGCGAAAAGAGACCGATGACACCACCAGCGCTGCGGATAATAAAATCAGGAAGGCAAAGAAGCGCTGCCTGATTGCCTCGAGGAAAGTAATGCGGGCAATCCACGTCGTGCGACGAAGAGACTGTTTCATGAGGTTAAGCATCGCGACTTCCTTTCACTAATTCACGGAACAATTCCTCTAGAGAACGTCGAGGGTGCGTGAGGCTCACATCTTTTGCGCCGTGTGCTAACAGGGCTGCCTCCGCCGCTGCCCAAGCCTTGTCGGTTAAATCACTTGCCGTGATCACCTGG
Organism: uncultured Opitutia bacterium; assembly: GCA_903909465.1. Lineage (GTDB taxonomy): Bacteria > Verrucomicrobiota > Verrucomicrobiia > Opitutales > UBA953 > UBA953. The sequence goes on from CAIVVQ010000109.1 coordinate 21,655, forward strand.
CGGTCTCGGCGGGCTAAGATGTCGTCCACCCGACCTTCGAGCACCAGCCTGCCCTTGTCCATAATCGCGACGCGGTCACAGACTTGTTCGACCTGTCCCAATAAATGCGAACACAGCACTACCGTCTTACCTTGTGCGCGCATGGCTAAAATCATTTTACCGATGGCCGCAGCGCCCACGGGATCCACTCCCGCCGTGGGTTCATCTAAAATAACTAACTCGGGTTGATGCACGATGGCTTGGGCGAGTCCGATCCGTTGCAACATCCCCTTTGAATAGGTTCCGATGGTACGGTTGCCGGCTTCGGTCATCGCTGTTGCATCCAAGGCAACTTCAACGGCCGACTTTAAATCAACCTCTGCCACACCACTTAGACGCGCATAGTAGCTGACGAGTTCACGACCGGTGAGAAATTTATGAAAGTAAGGAGCCTCGGGCAAGAACCCGGCGCGTCGACGTGCCTCACTGGTCGCTGAACCAAAACCTAAAATCGAAACCTTACCTGCGGTGGCGGGTACGAGACCGAGAATAATTTTCAGCGTGGTGCTTTTGCCGCAACCATTTGGACCGAGTAGACCATACACCTGGCCACGTGGGATCTCTAAACTCAGGTTATCGACGGCCCGAAGTTTATGACCGACAAGCCCCACACGAAAATCTTTCGTCAGTCCCTGTACCGAAATGGCGATTTCATCACTCATCGTTTGATGTTGAATTGCGTCGAGGTGCGGACCCCGGCGAAGTCCCGTATTTCTATATTACGAATATGGCCATCGAGGGACTGGATAATCGTTTCGGTAAAGGCCTCCACTTCTTTGCCCGCGCCCTCGGCGTGCAGGTAAACACGTCCATCGGTGAGGTTTTGGACAAAGCCAGTTACGTCATACCCGCGGGCAATTCCAAGCACTTGGGCACGGAAACCAACCCCTTGGACGTGACCTGAGTACCAAACTTCTCGATGGGAGACATGGGTTGACATTTTTAACGTTCTGGGGAATCTTCACCACGTTATCTTTCATCGCAATCGCAAATCAACCTAGCCCATGATCCTCCCCCTCGCCTTTATCGACGGCCCAGTTTTTTGGGCAATTTTAGCTGTAGCCATCCTCCTCTTTGGCGGAACTAAACTACCCGAGCTCGCCCGTGGACTCGGCAAAGCTAAGCGTGAATTTAAGAAAGCTTCTGAAGAAGTTGAAGATGAAGTTAAAAACGCCGTCGAAGAAGACGAACGCAAGAAGGCCCGCCTTCGCGTGATTGAAGAAGAAGAGCGCACCCGCATTCGTGCGAAGATTGAAGCCGAAGAGCGCCTCAAGCGAGACAACGAAGGAAAACAAAACTAAACCCTCGGGGCCGATAATACGGCCCCTCTTATTTGGTATGTTTACGGGATTAGTTCAGGCCACCGGTGAAGTCATCGCCATAACACCACGCGCTCAAGGCGGCGCCCGCCTTACCCTGCGCTCGTCCCTCATTCAATCCGCTACGCCCGGCGACAGCATCGCGGTCAACGGTTGCTGCCTCACCGTGACTGACCCTCAAGGCCCACAAGCATCGTTCGACCTCTTAGCTGAAACTTTAAAACTAACCAACTTGGGTGACCTTAAAATTGGCTCCACGGTAAACCTCGAGCCGAGCCTACGCCCAACGGATCGCATGGGCGGACACTTTGTTACTGGCCATATCGATAGCTGCGGTACGGTGGCCTTCCTCGGACAAGATGGTGCCGACTGGAAGCTCGATATCCAAGCCCCCGAAACTGTCCTGCGTCACATTGTACGCAAGGGCTGCGTCGCCGTTGATGGCATGTCGCTCACCGTTGCCGATTTAATTCCAGGTGGCTTACGTATTTGGATCATTCCGCATACCCTCGCGGCCACCAATCTTAAGCAGCGCAAATCAGGCGACCGCGTTAATTTAGAATCCGACTTGCTGGCAAAGTATACTGAGAAACTTCTGCAAAGAAGTTAGTCTCCCGAAATCGCCGATAATTTTTGCTGAATGGTGAGTGCCACTTGCTCGTCGGTTTGATTCTCCGACGGCACCGGCACCACTTCGATGATCACGTCAACGCGACTGAATGGTAATGGAATCGCAAAGGTATCCCAACTGCGGAGCCGGATCGCATTACGATAAGAAATTCCCAATAACAAAAATGGTCGTCGCGTGAGTTTAGCTAAAGCAACTACCCCGACCTTACATTCGCGACGTGGTCCTTTCGGTCCATCAGGCGTCACGCCCGCACAATCCCCTGCTCGTACCGAGCGTGTGAGGGACACTAAAGCGGCAGCCCCGCGTTTACTCGATGAGCCACGCACGGCCTTGATCCCCATTAATTTGAAAAATGCGACCAACCAGCCACCGTCTTTACTCGTACTGATGAGCGCCGTAATTGGCCGATTGGTAAAACGCTTGGCGATTACCGCCGAAGAAAATAAGCGGTCGTGCCACAGCGTGATCAAATAGGTTTCATCTTTTGATACTTTATCTAAGCCAGAAATATTAATCCTTAAAGTCGCCAGCCAAAACTTCAGCACCCAAGCCGCAGGGTAGGCCCATGTCCAATGGTACCATGGCACGACAACGGGGTTTTCTGGCCATTCTGTATTAGTTTCTGACACGGGAGATTACTCTCACCTTAATTGAAAATACTCAAACACTTATACTCACCCTAAAGCTTTTTGAACATTCACGCGGTCGAGTAGATGAATGAAGGCACCCGCAAAGAGTGCCGGCTGTACCTTAACCCATTGCCCTACTTCTGCGGGTGTCCGCCACACGATCGAATCAACCTCAGGTCGATGCAGGCGTAAATGAAACTCCCCCTGCAGAAGGTAGGAGCGAACAAATTCCTGACCGAGTTCTGCATGTGGGGGTGCGTAGTCGACCTCCTGCAATTGCGCAGGCTCAACCTTCACCCCGAGTTCCTCCTCTAACTCTCGTACCGCAGCCACAAGGTAAGTCTCGCCACTGTCCACATGCCCTGCGCACGAACTGCTTAATAGGCCTGGACTATTATCTTTGGCGTAGGATCGACGTTGGAGCGCGAGCTTGCCGTCAGCCCGTAGCCAAAAAATATGAATGGCCCGGTGCTTTAATTGCCGACGGTGAATCTCACTGCGCGGCAAGGCGCCGATGACTTTGTCGGATTCATCGACAATATCAAAAATCTCATCGGGCGATTGACCGTGCTCCTGTCTCATGCGCGTCCTAAATCCATTAGGTTATTCCAACGCTTGGTTAATTCCCGATCATGCGCCTTCCATTCCGGATCCCATCGAGCCAACTGACGCCAAAATTTATCCGAGTGATCCATATTCACGCGGTGTGCCAACTCATGTAAGATCACGTGGTCATGTAGCAATGGCGGCAGTAAGACTAAGCGCCAATTCAGTGAGAGTGTGCCGACTTGCGAGCACGAGCCCCAGCGCGTCGTCTGATCGCGAACAGACACTGAGCCCACCGATACGCCCACACGCTGCGAGAGGCGTTCAACTGCTAAACTTAAACCCGTCTCAGCTAATCGCCTCGTCACCCTCACCGCGGCCGATTCCTTATCTTCATCCGGCAAAAAGTAGGTCACATCATCTGAGGCAGACTCAATTTTGATTTTCGCACGAGACGCTGAGACCATTGCGATGGCTACAATGCGATCATTAAGCGTCGCCCACGGGAATTTCTCAAAGTGTTCCAAAATCGAAGGCTGCACGGTTCGCGTTTTAGTCATCACTTTTTCCAACCATGCGGTGTGCTGTTTGAGAAAGTCTAATGCCACCGATGGTGCGGTGTGCTCGGGGTACGATAATTCGATTCGGGGTCCAGGCTTCACCGCCAACCGAACACGATTGGAACGAGCGGATACCCTGGGCCAAATCTCGAGCCGACGGCCAGCCACTTGCATCACAATGGGCTGAGCGGCCTTTGCCATCTTACTTCTTGGGTTGCTGGCTCTCGGCCGCAACTTTCACACCATCGACAAACCGACGTAACGCGGAGTCAGGATCAATCCCCGCATCGCGACACGCCGCAATCAGTTCAAATAACTGCTGGCCCGCTTGGGCTTCCGTTAAACCATTGGCCTTAGTCGCCACGGCCCCACGATCAACCGATGTGCCAATGTTTATATTTTTCTTTTGAATCTGTTTCCAGATTTCACGCGCCAGCAAAATTGAATTCAACGCTGGTGGCAGTTCCTTGAATAAGGATGGCTTTGCGGCACCTTTTTCTTTTAATTTAATTTCTTCCCACTGTTGCACGACTGCTTCGGCATTACCGAGTTTATCGCCGGTGCCAAAGACGTGTGGGTGACGACGCACCATCTTCTCGTTCACCTCACGTGCCACATCATCAAAATTAAATTGTCCGGCCTCCGACGCCATTTGGGCATGCATGGCGACGTGGAAGAGTAAGTCTCCTAACTCTTCCCGTAAATTTGGCATGTCGTTACGATCAATCGCCTGAAGCACCTCGGCGACTTCTTCGACTAGGCAATCACAGATGGATTGATGCGTTTGGTCGCGATCCCAGGGGCAACCATCGGGAGCCCGTAACCGTGCCGTAGTGGTGAGCAATTGTTGGATTCCAGACATACCACGATGGAGTCGCTTCCCCGCCGAGAGTCAAAACGATTGCCAGATGGCCATGGTTTGTTTCCTTCCAGCCGTGGATAAGTTACAGGAAATCATGGACGCCAAGCGCAGGGAAATTGCCCCCTATGCTCGCCCCGTCACAGATACCGAACTCGCCGCCTTTGCCGTTCATTCTAAACACCCTGGGTTTCGTCAGTCCCTGAACACCCCCGGCCGACTGACCGTTATTGCTGAAGTTAAACGTGCCTCCCCGAGCGTGGGTACCATCAAGGATGATGTAAACGCAGTTGAACAAGCACGACTCTATGCCGATGCGGGTGCCGACTGCCTCTCTGTTCTCACCGAGAGCCAATATTTTAAAGGGCAACTTCAAGACCTCATCGACGTGGTCAAAAATCAATCCCTTCGTCCCAAGCCGCTCCCGTGCATCCGCAAGGATTTCATGGTACACCCCTA
>CAIVVQ010000110.1 GCA_903909465.1 uncultured Opitutia bacterium
CGAACCAACGGTGCAAATGGAACTCACCCTTGGTCAACATATCCAAAATCAAGTTAACCCCGCGTTGCTTAACGCCCTCGTTGGCCAAGCCATTGAGCGCAAGACCCTCGAATCACTGGATCCCGCAACACCGCTCGGATCGAGCAATGAAACCGTGCAAAGTCGCCTCGATGAACTCGCCACCAAGGGCCAAGAGATTAACAGCCTCCTAAATTCCTTACAGGCCTACCCGATTGAATCAATGTCACCCGAAGAGCTGAATCAATACACACAGCTTGTGCAGCAAGAGGGCGAAATCAGCGCGCTGAAATGGTGGTCCGCCCAAAAGTCGGCCCCACAAAAATAAGGGCGAACCACTTTCGCGATTCGCCCTTAGTCTTTGATTAATCTTTTCGCTTAGTAGCGGTAGTTGTCGGGCTTGAACGGGCCCGCCTGCTTAACGCCAATGTAATCGGCCTGATGCTTGGTGAGCTTCGTGAGGCGTGCACCGAGTTTTTCGAGGTGTAAGCGTGCCACTTCTTCATCGAGGTGTTTAGGTAAGACCACAACACCCGGCTTAGCAGACGCACGTGTTTCCCAGAGGTGCAGTTGAGCGAGCACTTGATTGGAGAACGAGGTCGACATCACGTAGCTCGGGTGGCCCGTGGCGCAACCCAGGTTCACGAGTCGGCCTTCCGCCAACATGTAAAGCTGACGGCCGTTAGCTAACGTGTAGCGATCCACTTGTGGCTTAATCGAATCCTTCTTCACGCCTTTTTGATTATTCAGACGCACGACCTGGATTTCGTTATCGAAGTGCCCGATGTTACAGACAATCGCTTGATCCTTCATCTTGAGCATGTGCTCCAAGGTGATGATGTCGCGATTACCAGTCGCAGTGACATAAATATCGGTGGTGCCTAAGGTGTCTTCAACGCGCACGACGCGGTAACCTTCCATCGCCGCTTGCAGTGCGCAGATGGGGTCGACTTCCGCAATTTGCACCGTGGCACCGAGACCGCGCAGTGATTGCGCCGAGCCCTTGCCAACGTCGCCGTAACCCATCACGAGGGCAACCTTACCGGCAACCATCACGTCGGTGGCACGCTTGATGCCATCGACCAATGATTCGCGGCAACCGTAGAGGTTATCGAACTTCGATTTAGTAGCGGTGTCATTGACGTTAACCGTCGGCACCAAAAGTTCGCCGGCTTCTAACATGCGGTAGAGTCGCTTCACGCCCGTGGTCGTTTCTTGCGAAACGCCCTTCCCATCCTTGACGACGTTATGCCAGTGACCAGGACGCTCCTTCGCAACTTTCTTGAGAAGGTTTTTGATAATCTGTTCTTCTTCGGACTCGGAAGGAGTGTTCACCCACTTCGAACCGTTTTCCAATTCGTAACCTTTGTGAATCAGCAACGTGGCGTCGCCACCGTCATCCACAATGAGCTCAGGGCCCGAGCCATTAGGCCAAGTGAGCGCCTGCATCGTGCATTCCCAATACTCTTCGAGGGTCTCACCCTTCCAGGCGAAGACAGGGAAACCAGCCTTCGCAATCGCGGCAGCGGCATGATCCTGCGTAGAGAAAATATTGCACGAAGCCCAGCGAACATCGGCACCCAGGGCAGCCAACGTCTCAATCAGGACCGCGGTCTGAATGGTCATGTGCAACGAACCCGTGATGCGCACGCCCTTTAATGGCTGCTTCTTCGCGTACTTTGCACGTAACGCCATAAGGCCAGGCATCTCGTGCTCGGCAACTTGCAGCTCTTTGCGGCCCCACTCAGCTAAGCTGAGGTCGGCAACTTTGAAATCAGACTTCTTAGCGGAAGCCCGTTGGATTTTTGGTGAATACATAATTTTAGGAAAGGAGAGCTTTCTTGAACGCGTTTAGTTTAGAAGTGGTTTCCCAGGGAAGACCCTTCTTGCCGAAGTGACCGTAGTGCGTGCTCGCACGGTAGATCGGACGGCGGAGATCCAGCTGACGGATAATTTCAGAGGGATTAAATAAAAATACTTTTTGAACCGCGGCCAAAATATCGGCATCAGACAACGTGCCGGTACCAAAAGTATTTAAATGCAAGCTGGTAGGCTCCGGGTGACCAATCGCATAGGCCGCTTGCAGTTCGCAACGCTCCGCAGCGCCCGATGCCACGATGTGTTTCGCAACCCAGCGTGCCATGTAAGCAGCAGAACGGTCGACCTTCGTCGGATCCTTGCCCGAGAAAGCGCCACCACCGTGACGACCCATGCCGCCGTAGGAATCGACGATGATTTTTCGTCCCGTTAAACCGCAATCGCCTTGCGGACCGCCAATGACGAAACGCCCGGTCGGGTTAATCAGAAACTCGGTGTGTTTATTTAAAAGTGCTTTAGGCAAAACCTTACGAATCACCTGCTCCACGCAGAATTTCTCGATTTGGCGGTGCGAAACATCCTCAGTGTGCTGGGTTGAGATCACGACATTCTCAATCTCCACCGGTACGCCGTCTTCATAACGGACCGCCACCTGCGATTTGCAATCAGGGCGCAACCACTCGGTGCCACGTGCCTTCGATTTACGCAAACGCGCCAACTCACGATTCAAGCGGTGGGCGAACATGACCGGCGCTGGCATTAATTCAGCGGTCTCAGTCGACGCATAACCAAACATAATACCTTGGTCGCCAGCACCCATCTTAGCGTGCTTCTTACCTTCGGCCTTACGCTCGTCGACGCCTTGTGCAATGTCAGGCGACTGTTTAGTTAATAAATTAGTGATAAAGACCTTGTCGGCGTGAAAGACGTCATCGTCATTCACATAACCGATTTCACGAATGGCCGCTCGTACGACTTCTTCGAAATTTACTTTTGCTTTAGTGGTTAATTCACCAGCGATAACCACGTGGTCGCTCTTCACTAAGGTCTCGCACGCCACGCGCGAGAAACGATCCTGCGCCAAGCAAGCATCTAAGACGTAATCGGAAATTGAATCCGCTACCTTGTCGGGGTGGCCTTCGCCCACCGACTCGGAGGAGAATGTATAAGTATCGCGTTGTGCCATAAGTGAACTGAAACAAAAGCCATTCCCCCGCCGGTTGCAAACATCTATCAACTTATCTCGATAGAAAGATACGTTAATTTACTCATATTTACTATAAATCTCCGGAAAAAGGCCCAACCCCTCTTTATCTCCCCCTTGCTGTGGGCTTGCTCGCAACCATCGGCAAGTTAACCCTCTACCCATGCGGGCCCAACTTCCAGAGCTCTTTCCCCGACCCCGGGAATTGAATTTGCGCGGCGGCTTCCTTCCCGCCCCCGCCGCACCTCACCCGACTGGCGTATTTTTAAAATCACTTCCGCAAACCATCGCTGAAGCTCAAGCCGCACTCGATGAATCCAAACGTACGGCGTGTCGCATCGAACGCCTGCCCAAACTTGCAGCCGAATCCTATTACCTAGAAATCACCACCTCGGGCATTCACCTCCAAGCGAGCGATGCCGCTGGAGTGCTCTATGGCTGTCAGACGCTACGACAGATTCACGAACAAAATCCCCACGAGCTCCCGCAACTCGAAATCTTGGACAGTCCCGACCTCGCCGTGCGCGGCTTCATGCTCGATGTGTCTCGCTGCAAAGTTCCAACGCAGTCCGAACTTCGTCAACTCATTCGCAGCCTATGTCGACTACGCGTCAACCAACTGCAACTTTACATCGAGCACACGTTTGCTTTCAGTGGACACGACGAGGTCTGGCAAAATGCTTCGCCCTTAACGCCCGCCGAAATCGAACAGCTCGATCGCGAATGCCTCAATCATGGCATCGAACTCGTGCC
>CAIVVQ010000111.1 GCA_903909465.1 uncultured Opitutia bacterium
CCAACTGACAATCGCCCTGCTCGCAATCATCACCTTAGCCCACACGCGCACCTGGCAAGCATCACCCGCCTCAGCACCGCTTATCGAACGACGCCGAGGCCTCGTCGCTGTAGTCTTAGTTTTTTCCATAATTTTAATTGGCGCTATCATGCGACAAAACCAATGGACAACTTGGGTGTCCTCCGGCTTCTCTGAGAAAATCTTCCTCCCTGAAGGCGACGGCGCCGCTTGGCTCATTAATTTACTGCACCGTGGCGGTGCACTGCTCGCCGGATTTTTTATATTATTTTTTGCCTGGAGCGGCGAACGACCCTTGCGACGCGGCGCTACACTTAGCGCCCTCCTGGCCGCGCAAATCAGTCTCGGCATTTTAAGCATTCAATTACCGCTCAATCCTCACGTACGCACCGTTCACCTAGTCGTGGGTGCAGCCCTATTTTCCACACTCTGCATTCAGGTCGCCCTCGCCCACCGACAAGTCGGACGACTCAGCGAAACATAACTTCCTTCGATTTGCCTTTTAACCTGTGTCAAAACTCGTCACCACCATCGTATGAGCGCTAAAGCCGGATCCCTTCCCGCCGCCTATTGGGAGCTTACGAAGCCGCGCCTCTCATTTCTTTCGGTGCTCACCGCACTGGCCGGTTACTTTTGCAGCAAGGATCCTACTAAAATCCCTGATGCTCATACAGATTCAAAAGTTTTAGTCTCTTTGGCGATTGGCACCGCATTGGCCGCCGGCGCCTGTGGCGCCCTTAATATGTGGATGGAAAGCGATGCGGATGCTCGCATGGAACGGACCCAGAATCGACCCATCCCCGCTCAGCTCATTCGCCCAACCCACGCTTTTGTTTTTGGAATATTTTTATTAGCCTTAGGCGTTGGACTGGTCTGGTACGGTGCGAATCCTCTAGCTGGATTACTAACCGCCGCCACCGCCGTCTCTTATTTATTATTATACACGCCGCTTAAGAAACGCACCGCGTGGTGCACCCTGGTGGGCTCGCTCCCCGGCGCCTTGCCGCCCATCATCGGCACCGCCGCGAAACTCAACGGCCAGATCGATGAAATGGGTTGGTTACTTTTCGCACTTTTATTTTTCTGGCAAGTCCCCCACTTCATGGCGCTCGCCGTGATGTGCCGCGACGACTACGCACGTGGCGGCTTCAAAGTCGCCACCGTCGAAGACCCTTCTGGAAAAAGCGCCGCCATCTGGTCGACCGCCTTCCTTATTCCCATGCTCATCGTGGCGGGCCTTATCGCCTTTAGATTTTTCCACAGCTGGACGAGTCCGTTCGTCTGGATCTCGTTGCTCGCGGGCGCAGGTTTCCTGAAATTAGGTTTAAATTTTGCGAACCCACAAAAGCGCGCACTCGCAGCCAAGCCTTTCTTCCTCGCTTCAATTCTGTACCTGCCAGTCGTCTTATTGACTCTCACGTTGAATCGGCTTTTTTAAAGTCATGCACCCGCACGACGCTAAAGCCATCCTGCGGGAAAAATTAAAAGCTCAACGTGACGCTTTGCCTCCAGCCGAGCGAAAGCTAGCGGCCGACAAGGCGTTAGGGCTCATCCTACAAATGCCCGAATGGAAGCGGGCTCAAACCGTCTGCCTTTATGCTTCTTTTAAAAGCGAACTGGCGACCAGCGGACTCCTTGAGTCGGCCCTGCGTGCCGGTAAAAAAATCATACTGCCTCGAGTCGCTGACGAAAATCAGCGCTGCACGCTACACCACGTGGCCAACCCCGCTAGTCTTGTGCTTTCAAGTCTCGGCATCCCCGAGCCCTCCGCTGAACTTCCAACGATTGAGCCCACGGCCGTCGATTTATTCTTAGTCCCAGGGATTGGCTTCGACCGCGAAGGTAATCGCCTCGGTCATGGTGCTGGATTCTACGATCGTCTCTTGTCCAGCGCCCGGTCTAAAGGCTTCCGCCTCGGTTACAGCTATGATTTTCAGGTTGTCCCAGCGATTCCCTGCGAACCGCACGACGTACGCGTGAATGCAGTCGCGACGCCCTCTGAAATAATCACCGCCAGAACGCACTGACGGTTTGCTAATTAATATTTTCCGTGTCCGTTGAGCGGTTTCGATGAAGACCGCTCGCCCTGACGCCATCCGACTCCGCGGAGTTCGCCAAAATAACCTTAAAGGTTTCGATATCGATATCCCGGTTGGCAAATTAGTCGTCGTCACCGGACTCAGCGGCGCCGGCAAATCTTCTTTAGTCTTCGACACCTTACACGCCGAAGGGCAACGACGCTACGTTGAGACCTTCAGCCCCTACGTCCGTCAATTTTTAGAACTACTCCCAGCTCCCGCCCTGACTTCCGCGGAAAACGTCCGCCCATCCGTCGCCATTAAACAAGGCAACGCCGTTCGTACCTCGCGCTCCACCGTGGGCACGATGACCGAACTTTGCGATTGGTTTAAAGTTTGGTTCGCGCACCGCGCGCAACTCATCGACCCCGCCAGCGGTAAACCCATCGCCCCACAAGGCCCCGAAGCCGCTTGGGAAATTTGTCTTAAAAAATATTCCGGACAATCCGTCATCGTCGCCTTCGCCGTTCAAAAACCGGATGGACTTAAATGGGCGACCATCACTGAGGAATTTTCTCGCGCAGGCTTTACCCGCGCCTTCGTCGACCAACAACGCATTCGCTTAGGCGAAGACAGCGTTTCAGAAAAAACGGACGAGATCTTAATTATTCAGGATCGCCTAGAAATTAACCGCGCCGGCTCTTCGCGCTTCCACGAAGCAGCATTAACTGCATTCCGACTGGGCGGCGGAAGGCTGCGACTGTTAGATGAAAGCGGAGCTGAGCTTGCACGTTTCAGCGAGAGTCTGGAGTCGCCCGTGAATGGACGGAAATACCGCCACGCTACGCCCGCACTCTTTTCCTTCAACTCACCAATCGGCGCCTGCCCAGATTGCCGCGGCTTTGGTCGCATCATCGGGCTGGATTGGAAAAAAATTATTCCTGACCCGAAACTCACTTTAGCCGAAGGCGCAGTCGCTCCGTTTCAAGGCACCGTCTACGGCGAAAGCCA
>CAIVVQ010000112.1 GCA_903909465.1 uncultured Opitutia bacterium
CCGTTGTCGACGAGCGAAGTTTAGCTTCTTCAAAGTTCTGCTTCTGGCGGGCCAAGAAGGCTTCCTGACCGCCGATTTCTTTATCGAGGCGCTCCAACTCGTCATTTGATGCCTGCAAGCGTGTAACCTCTTCTTCTTTTCGTTCTAAATTAGCGACAATGGCATCATAGCTCGAGTGTGCTTGTTGTACCGCGGCCTGAATGCGACTCACCGAATTATTGACTGCTTCATCAAACTCTTTTCCCGTTTGCTCTAACTGTGCCCGTGTCTGAATCAACGTCGGGTGTTCATCCGTGTACTTCTTTTCCATCGTCTTACACGCCACTCGCAAATCCGTTAATCGTGCACCCAAATTAGCCACACGCTCGTCTGCCCTAACTTGCGAAATCTCATAGAGATTTTTCCCCGAGGCCTTAGCCTCTAATATCAGACGCCAAATAATTTCTAGTTCGTCAATCGACTTACGTGCGTCTTCTCGACTACGCACAAGGGACCCCCTCTCGGACGTCAAAGTATTCGTGTCGTGGGCAATCGACATGAGCTTTTGGCTTTTAATTAAATCGTTACGCTTTTCGTAGAGCTTACGAATGCGCTCTTCAATGGCATCAATATCGATGCGGTATTTCTCAACTAAGGGATTGGTGACGATGAGCCGTTCATCTTCACTGTTCTTCTGGATGGCCTTGCAAAACATTGAAGTCACTTGACGTGCAAGCTCGCGGTCCGGGTGGGCAAACTCAACTACCACCACCAAGGTCGAACGCTGGGGATTAATGGACCGCTGCTTACTAAAAACCTCCTGCTCAGAGAGCGGGCCGGTAAAAATATTACCACCCTGATATGGGGAGAGGACTTGTTTCTTTTCAGCAATGGTCAGCTGGCGAGAAACCGCATCAATAATCGCGTTGCTCCGCATCGATTCAACCGCCGTAAGGTAGTCTTCAGACGAGGCGACATTGAAATTATTTTCAGCCGACGATGAGGCGTTTGAAATATTGGGTGCCGATCGGAATACGCGCAGCCGGGCCGTCGCGCGGTATTCAGGCATAATATTATAAGTATAAACTAACGATGCCGTCGTGAAGACAACGAGCGAGAGAACCAGCCACCAGATGCGCTCGCGCAACATGGTGATGTAGGTCGTGAGTGAAACGGTTTTCTCGCGAGCCGCACCTGGCGTGCCGCCGTAGCCGCCATAATAATTTCCATATCCACCATACCCGCCCCCCCTTGAATTACCGTAGTACCCATAATTGCCGTAATTTCCGTAGCCGCGGTACCCTCCATAATTTCCGTATGAGCCGCTGCCTGAATCCGGCCGTCCCGAATCCGGCGGCCTCGGCCTCTGAGTATTGTCGTCGCTCATAAATTAAAATCGGCTGTCATCGACGTAGATGGCGTCTTCGTCTTCCAGGATGAAGTCCGGATCTTCGCCGCTATCAATGCGGCTAACATCTTTAGTGATTATTTGGAGTTTTCCATCTACCATTCGCTTGATGGCAACGTCTGAGCGTCGTCCCCGAGCTAAAATTCCACCGGCCATCGAAAGGGCCTTGCCTAAGGTTAAACTTTCCTCGGGAGGAATAGAGATAGGCCCCGCACGACCCACATAGCCAGAAATATAGATGCGACGCTCCGCGTAAGCTGAAATACTAATCGTGACTTGCGGCTCCCTAAAGTAACGGCGGAAACGTTTGGCTAGTTCTTCTTGAGCCTCGGTAATCGTCATACCAGCCACAGGAACCAACTGTTTTAAGAATGGCACATCAATCGTCCCATCGGGGTTAATTCGTCGATCCACCATCGTGTCAGTCTCGTTAATCACCCCAACACGAATAAAATCCCTCGGACGTAGTGTATAACTCGATTGACGATTTTTCTGGACGCCATTAGGTGCGACAGTCGCATTTTTTTCTTCCGCACGAAGTGAAACCGAAAGTGATCCACTCAATATAGACAGGCCTAAAAGAATGACCAACGACTTCGGGCAATGCATTATGCGCTTACTGGACATAGAAGTTCGAACGGGAATGGGGGCTTAGTAACGAAAGTCTGCCGATAAAATGAACCCCTTGGCTTGAAAATTGGTGGCGCTGTTGGCGGGGAATTTAGTATCAGCGAGGCTCAAATTTGCTGTAAAATTAAGGTGTTGATTCATCTGGTAAGTAGCCATCGCACCATAATTTAAACTGACAATTTTAGTTTCACCCACGGTGGTGTCTGCCCGAGAGACATTAAAGCTAAACGTAGCCTTTTCGGCGGCGGCACAACTGATAGAGTAGCCATATGTGGTGGTCTTGCTATTGATCCCGCTCGGTGTCGGCGAAACATAACGTCCGAAGTCAATCGAGTGATTGAGCGATTCCGTCAATTGATGTTTTAAACTTAGGCTGTAAGAAAGGTCGGTCGATTTACTTTCCGCCGCAACTCTGCTAAACGTCGTTGAAGATACGGCACCAAGGCTTCCACTTAGGCCAAGCTTACCAGAACGCGTTAAGCTTCCGCTGGCTGTGAAACTAAGGTTGTCCTGCGTGGACTTATAAATGTCCTGGGTATGCGGGTCGTTATTGGTAGACAAATAAGGTGCGGGAGAAAAATCGTTCAGCGCGTGCGAATAATTAAGTCCGTAGGTAATTAAATCGCCGGGCGGGTTATAGGTGGCCGTTAGAACTATATTCTTAGTATTTAATTCGTTTAGGCTGTTGGTGTTATAAATGCGATTTCTGTCCGCGAAAATCGGGTTTTTGTCAGCGGGATCTACAATCGTCACTGGATTAAGGTAGCGATTATAGGAATTGGTAAAAGTCGCCCCGATAGAGATTTTTTCCGTCAACCGGTAATCGAGCTTTAAGCTATGTTGATAGTCGCCCTGCCTCACCAAAGTTTCACCAATCGCATTACCATCAATGCCTAAGGATGTTAAATTATCATTTCGAGCTGATTCACGATAATTCGAGTGCAATGTAAACTTAAGCGGCCCACCAAGATCAATAAAAACGGCCCCATCAAGCACGTCCTGAGAGTTATTTAATCTTGAAATACCCGCGTAGCGAACCAGCGATCGGGAGATTGATGCCGTCGCGTAAAGCGGGCTGTCCTTAGCATACTCCAAAGCAAAACCCGGAGTTACGGTATAAGAAGTTGCTGAGGTCTTAGTTGTTGAAGAATAAAGGTTATCCGTGATATTAAGCGCGGCGTTGGCAGTAAAAAAGATGTCCGTGTCCTGCCCGATTTGAATGAGCGGTGAAGTCGGAAAGAAGCTGGCGGCCGACAGTTGGGCTGCCGTCGTCGTAAGAAAGGCTGCGGCTAAGAGGAATTTAGGTCTAAGCGTGAGCATAGGGGTACCGTATAAAACCTAACTGATTATTTAAGGAGTCATCAACCCCCAATGCGGGCCAAAATAGAAAACCCATGAAGGTATGAGACCTCATGGGTTTTATTAAGTGCTTAATTATTAAATACTTACGTACTTATTAAACACCCGGCTGGGTCGCTCCGACGCGGATGCGGCGGTAAAGCGGGAGACCAGTACCAGCAGGCACCAGGTGACCCATGATGACGTTTTCCTTGAAACCAGTCAGCGGATCGCGACGGGCCATGGTGGCGGCGTCGGTGAGCACGCGAGTGGTTTCTTGGAATGACGCAGCGGAGATGAAGGACTCGGTTTCCAGCGATGCCTTGGTGATACCCAAGAGGATGGGCTCATACTCGGCAATCTGGCCACCGCGCTCGTGGATGGAGCGGTTGACGTCAGCAAGGATGCTGCGGTCAACGTGCTCGCCCCACAAGTAATCGGAGTCACCTGGCTCGCTGATGCGTACCTTGCGGAGCATGCGCGAGACAATGATTTCGATGTGCTTGTCATTAATCACAACACCTTGTGAGCGGTAAACTTTTTGAATTTCGGTGATGAGGTAATCCTGCACGCGAGACTGACCCAGAATATCGAGGATGTCGTGTGGATCCACGGCACCTTCGGTGAGGGCTTGGCCTTGCTTTACCTTTTCGCCGGCAGCGACGATGATGTGCTTACCGTGAGGGATGAGGTGCTCTTCTTCGCGGCCGATCGAGTCTTTGATGACTAAGCGCTTCTTGCCGCGAATCGAAGGTTGGAATTCAACTTCACCATCGATCTTCGCAATCTCGGCGGCGTCCTTCGGAGGACGGGCTTCGAAAAGCTCGGAAATACGAGGTAAACCAGCGGTAATATCCTGCGTCTTCGCAGCTTGGCGAGGGATCTTGGCGAGGATACTTCCGCGGCTAACGTTATCGCCTTCGTCCACTTCAACGCGTGCACCCGCAGGAATTGAGAACGTGCCCAGGTTGTCGCCCTTCTCGTTCACAATTTGGATCTGCGGATTTTGTTCGTCGGAGTGCTCGATGACATACTTGAAGAAGCTGTTATTCGAAGGGTCACGCTCTTCGGTGTAAGTCACACCCGAAATCATGTCGAGGAGACGAATACGACCAGAGTCGTTGGAGAGAATCGAGGTGAAGTTAGGATCCCAAGCTGCGATGAGCTCGTCCTTCTTCACGCTCTTACCATCCTTAACGCTGATAACGGTACCAGCTAAGATGCGGTATTCTTCGAGCGATTGATCGGCGTCATTCAAGATCCGAATGTAGCCCGTGCCGTTAACGGCCACGGAAACCTTCGCATCGAGTTCAACAGTGTTGAGGTCAACGAAGACCGCACGACCGTTGTTCTTCGCCTTGATTTCAGGAGACTTCAACTGCGCGACGCCACCAATGTGGAACGTACGCATCGTCAACTGAGTACCAGGCTCACCGATGGATTGAGCGGCGATGATACCGACGGCGGTACCACGCTCGACGATACGTCCGGTGGACGGATCGAGGCCGTAAGACTTCGGCGGAATCGCATTCACCAACATGTGCGTGAGCGGCGATAAAACCTTCACGCGGTCGATGCCGGCTTTTTCAATGAGTTTTGCACTTTCTTCGGTAATGAGTTCACCGGAGCGAACAATAATTTCCGAAGGGTTCAAAGGATTAGCGACATCGTCTGATGGGCAACGTCCGACAATACGATCAGCCAATGGTACCAGGATTTCGTCACCATCATAGATGGTCGATTTCCAAACACCGTTAGGCATACGCACGGCCACGCGGTCTACGCCAGCATCGCGGAGTTTAGCCACGACTTCTTCCGTGAGCGAAGTATCGGCCTTGGCCAATGCCCTCGCCGCACCGGACGGATTGGCAACATCGAGTGAAAGGTGACGGCCGATTGCGGCGTCGCCGAGGGTGATGACTTCCGTGCCCGAGCTGAGGTTGTGATCGTCAGTGACAATCACGTCCATCGCCACGTCACAAAGCTTACGCGTCATGTAACCTGCATCGGCCGTCTTCAGCGCCGTATCGGACAGACCCTTACGGGCACCGTGCGTCGAGATGAAGTACTCCAGAACGGAGAGGCCTTCGCGGAAAGACGAGAGAATCGGGCGTTCAATGATTTCGCCTGAAGGCTTAGCCATCAGACCACGCGCACCGCAAAGCTGCTTAACCTGCGCCTTATTACCACGGGCACCGGAATCCATCATCGCGTAAACGGGGTTGATGATCATGCGGTGGCTGTGACGAGGGTCGCCCTTGCGGACGCCAGCGACACGGGCAGATTCAGCGAGTGTGTTGTAAACGGACTGAGCAATGGTGTTCGTTGCAGCGGACCAGGTATCAACGACCTTATTACGACGTTCGTCGTTGGTAATCGTACCGGATTCGTTCTGACGTTGGAATTCACGCACCTTGATGGTGGCTTCTTTCACAACGCCGTCTTTTTCCTTCGGGTAAATCATGTCGCTCACACCGATGGAAATACCGGCGCGTGTTGCGACGCGGAAACCAGCGTCCTTCAATGCATCAAGCACAGGGATCGAAGCTTCCTTGCCGACGCTCTTATACGTCTTTAAGATGAGGTCGCCGAGCTGACCCTTCTTCACGGTTTCATTAAAGAAGC
Organism: uncultured Opitutia bacterium; assembly: GCA_903909465.1. GTDB lineage: Bacteria > Verrucomicrobiota > Verrucomicrobiia > Opitutales > UBA953 > UBA953. The sequence continues at coordinate 5,981 of CAIVVQ010000112.1, forward strand.
CGAGTTCTGAGGGCCAGATGGTGTTGAAGATAATACGGCCAACGGTCGTAACAATCGTGCGCGCGGTCTTATCGCCATGCACAGTGTCACGTCCGAGGTCAGGATTGGCGTAACGTACCCAATCGTGGAAGTGCAGCGCACCTTCCGCTTCGGCGTAGTTCGCTTCATCGACCGAACCAATCACCGGCAAGTGCTGGGTGTTGGTTGGCTTGTTTGCAGGCTCCAGCGTCAAGTAATACGCACCCAGAACAATATCCTGAGAAGGTGTTAAGATCGGCTTACCGCTCGAAGGGGAGAAGATGTTGTTCGTCGACATCATCAGGAGTTTACACTCCATGATGGCTTCGAGCGAAAGTGGAACGTGTACGGCCATTTGGTCACCGTCGAAGTCAGCATTGTATGCCGTACAAACGAGTGGGTGCAGACGGATCGCATCACCTTCAATCAATACGGGCTCGAAAGCCTGGATCGAAAGACGGTGCAGCGTAGGCGCACGATTAAGGAAGACGGGGTGACCCTTGGTCACTTCTTCTAAGATATCCCAAACTTCAGGTTTCTTTTGTTCGATGTGCTTACGGGCACCACGAACGGTGTGAGCGAAACCGAGGTCCTTCAGGCGACGGATGATGAAAGGCTCGAAGAGCACGAGTGCCATTTTCTTAGGCAGACCGCACTGATTGAGTTTCAATTCAGGACCGATGACGATGACGGAACGACCGGAGTAATC
>CAIVVQ010000113.1 GCA_903909465.1 uncultured Opitutia bacterium
CATGGCTAAATCCACCATGTGCAAAAGGTCGATCAGCGGGCCACCGCCCGATTGTTCCTTCGTGGTGAACCAACCACCAAAACCCGGAATGCCGGTGCGACGAATCCACTTCGCCTGTGCGGAATTAATTTTTCCAACCTTCCCATCGGCGATAAGCTTCATCATCGCCTGGGCCTCGGGGCGCGCCCGATTATTAAAATTGAACATCACTTTTTTGCCTGACTTCTTTGAGGCCTCAATGATTCCGCGCACTTCAGCGGCACTCAGTGCCGGCGGTTTTTCGCAGAAGACGTGCTTGCCGGCATTCAAACATTGCACGGCTAATGGCGCGTGTAATTTATTTGGCACAATAATACTGACGGCATCGATGTCTGAACACCCTGCCAACATTGCTTCGACCGAATCATAGGCCTGCGACACGCCCCACTTCTCGGCGGCTTTCTGCGCCGCACCTGGCGTACGATCCGCAATCGCCACAATCTTAGCACCCGCCTGTTTAAATCCCGCGGCGTGGTACTGCAACATGCCGCCTGCGCCAATGATGCCGACTTTGATAGTCATAAAATTATTTGCTCTGTTTGGTACGATTAAACGCTGCATCAAAAGCCGCCGCACTTGGCGGGAAGGCCAAACGTTTCACGAAGGCACAACTTTCGGTCGCGCCATGGAAACGATCCATGCGACCGTCTTCCCATTCCACCGAAAGCGGACCGACGTAACCAATGTCACTCAACGCCGCGATGACTTCTTCAAAGCGAACATCGCCGCGTCCGACGGAACGAAAATCCCAAGCCCGACGAGCATCGCAGAAATCGGTGTGGCCGCCAAAGACGCCGACCGAGCCGTCGCCATGGCCCCACCAAGCATCCTTCATGTGCACGTGGTGAATTTGCTTTGCGAAGGTTCGAATAAATTTAATATAATCAACGCCCTGATAGCCCAGGTGACTCGGGTCATAATTAAAACCAAAGCGGCTGTGATTTTTTACGGCGAGCAGCGCTCGCTCGGCTGTAGCGATATCAAAGGCGATTTCCGTGGGATGCACTTCGAGGGCAAAATAAACGTCCTGCTTTTCGAATTCCGCTAAAATCGGCAACCAACGTGTCGCAAAATCGTCGAAGCCCTTCTGCCAAAATGCCTGAGTGGTTGGAGGGAAAGCGTAGATGGCATGCCAAATCGACGAGCCCGTGAAACCATTAACCACGGCTTTGCCGCTCCCCTTTGCATACTTGGCCATCACGGCTTTTCCGGCATCGAAAAATTTACGGGCGGCCTGGGCCGTGAGTTTCATCTCTTCGGCAGCGCGCTGACGCACGCCTTCGGGCTGACCATCACCCCAGACGTGTGCAGGTAAAATCGCTTGGTGGCGTTCGTCGATGCGATCACATGTCGCCTGGCCGACGAGGTGAGATGAAATCGCCCAACAACCTAACCCATTTTTTTCTAAAAGCGCCCAAAGGGATTCGACATAGCCTTTTTCCTTCACTGCACGGGTCACGTCAAAATGGTCACCCCAGCAGGCGAGCTCCACGCCTTCGTAGCCCATCGCTTTTACTTTCGGCAATAATTCCGCCAAGGGCAAATCGGCCCACTGGCCAGTGAAGAGTGTAATCGGACGAGATGACATAGGGTTACAATGGGGTCTTACATAGTCAGCCTATCTTAGATTTAAATACAAGCGGGCAATCAGCCGATTGCAGATTTAATCGTCCATACAACCATCACAACCTTTCGTAAAAGTCGGTTTTCTGTAGTGGCTATATGAAGTGTCACTTGCACCCCACCGACAGAGATGCAATGTGGGGGTGATGCAGGTCGTCCACACCATCCCTGATTTACGGCAAGCCCTCGATAAAGCGCGTCGGGCAAACCTGTCAGTCGGATTGGTTCCCACGATGGGATGCTTACATGAGGGTCACCTGAGTCTCATTAAAAAAGCCAAAGCAGAATCGGACTTCGTGGTGGTTTCAATTTTCGTCAACCCGACTCAATTCGGCCCACACGAAGATTTTTCAAAATACCCTCGGACGATGGCCGACGATCAAGCCCTCTGCGAAAAAGTCGGTGCCGACCTTATCTTCGCCCCAAGTGTCGAAAATTTCTACGCCTCAAATGCCTCAACGTGGGTTGATGTCGAAAAAATTTCCGATGGCCTTTGCGGCACTTTCCGCCCCGGACATTTCCGTGGTGTCGCCACCGTGGTCGCCATGCTCTTCAATGCCGTCCAGCCACAGGTTGCAGTTTTCGGACGTAAAGACCTCCAACAGCTCGCGGTGATTCAACGCATGGTACGCGATTTACATTTTCCTGTAAAAATCATCGGACACGAAACCGTGCGCGAACCCAACGGCATTGCCCTCAGCTCACGCAACCGCTACCTCACACCTGAAGAACTTAAGAAAGCAGCCGCCATTCCTGCCGCCCTGCAGGTAGCAAAAAAACTCCTCCATGCCGGCGAGAAGCAGTCTTCAGTTATTTTAGCCGCGGTACGTGATCACCTTGCGACCGAGCCATCCATCGCCCTGCAGTACCTAGCCATTGTGAATCGTGAGAGTATGGAGGTGATGGAGACGGTCAGCGCTGGGCATTGCGCTATCGCACTCGCCTGCCACCTCGGGAAGACACGGTTGATTGATAACCTCGACCTTTAATCGCGCGACCTCCATCGCGCGGCTAGAATAAATTAGGCGATAATTTTTTCGACCACGTTGCCGTAATTATCGGTGAGTCGAAAATCGCGGCCATTATAACGGTAGGTCAGTTGCTTATGGTCGAAGCCCATTAAGCGTAGAATGGTCGCGTGTAAGTCATGCACGTCGACGCCATCCGAGACCACCTGTCCGCCGATTTCATCGGTCTCACCGTAATGCATGCCGCGCTTCACGCCGCCGCCAGCCATCCAGGCACAATAGGCCTTCGACCAGTGATCACGGCCACTGTTGGTGCTGACCTGTCCAGCAGTCGTCGGTGTGCGACCAAACTCGCCACCCCAGATAACTAAAGTTGAATCCAGTAAACCACGCTCTTTAAGGTCGGCCAACAGCGCTGCCGCCGGCGAATCAATCGCCGCGCCACTTTTACGTGCGGCATCAAAAATATTCGTGTGGTGATCCCATCCGCCCGCTTCGACTTGTACGAAACGCACGCCGCGCTCCACCAAGCGGCGGGCACATAGGAGTTTAGCGCCTAACTCACCCTTGCCGTATTTGTCGCGGGTTGCCTGTGACTCTTTTGAAATATCAAAAGCGTCCGTCGCCGCGGTCTGCATCCGGAAGGCGAGCTCGAACGATTCAATGCGTGCCTCTAGTTGCTCATCCTTCTGCACGCTCTGCATGTGTTTTTCATTTAACTTGTGGACCAAGTCTAACTGCTGACGTTGAGCTGTTTGATTGGTGAATTCACTTTGTAAGTTAGGGATGACTTTATTGGCCGGGGCGTTGGTCCGGAAAGTTGTCTTTGCACCTTGATAAATACTGGGGAGAAATGCGGCCTGTCGACTTTCGGGGCTACCACCCAAACTCACAAACCCAGGTAAGTCCTGACTCTCCGTGCCGAGTCCGTATAAAACCCATGAGCCCAAACATGGCTTCGTTAAAATCGCCGACCCCGTGTTCATCAGCTTACTGGCCGGCGCATGCGCCGGAATGTCGGAGTGCATCGAACGAATGATGCATAACTCGTCGGCCATTTCTTGTAGCTTCGGGAAAATTTCGCTGATGGCTAAGCCTGATTGACCGCATTGTTTAAATTCAAAGGGCGAAGGAAATAAAACTCCGGCCTGCCCAGCGGCTGACTTCTCGGCGAATGCTTTCATCCCGGGCTTGTAATCAAACGTGTCTAAGTGCGACGGCGCACCAGCTGCAAAAATATGGATGATGTGTTTAGCCTTCGCAGGCAGCGGAGGCTTACGGGCTAATAGATTTGCCGAAAGCTCCGCACGTGCCTCGGTCACTAAACCGCGCGAGAGCATTGCCCCAAAAGCAAGCGATCCAAATCCTAGACCCGTCTGACGGAGGAAGTCCCGACGCGTATGAGCCGAAGGTAAGCTGTTACTGCAATTGGGGGTTTCCATTAGTTAGAGTGTAGAGGGTTAGTCTAGGTATACAAATTCATTAGAGCATACCATAGCCTGGGCCAACATCTCCCAGGGGGAAATCGGCTGTTTTCTCGAAACCATTTCACCGGGGTTCTTTAAAACTCCACGTTCTAAGGTCGCACCCGCAGGCGCTGCCTCGGCTGATTTAGCGTCTGCCACCTTAGCCCTAGGGCCGTTGTTTTGTTTTCGATCTGCTTTAGCTGTTGGCGGTGCCGCCGCGGAACTCGCCACCTTGCGCACAAACTCTTTCGCCAAACGCGACTCATCAGAAGTCGGGGTGCGCTGGAACATGATCCGGTAAAGGGTCGTAATACGCGAATCGTCGCTGACCGCATTGACCACTTCAGGTCGAGCCGAGACCGCGCGCGCGACTTCAATCGACAAAACATTATTCATAAAGAACAACGCTTGTTGCGGCACAATGGTGGAGCCGCGACGGGAATTAGCCATATCGGGATCTGCAAAATCAAACTGAGACTGCAAGTCGCTGAGGTGCTCGCGATCAATAAAGCCGTAAATGCTGCGACGGTAACTAATGGGCTCGTCCGTAATATTCACGGGCCGACCACCCGTCGCGCTATCCATTTTTCCGGATAATAGAATCATCGCATCGCGAATGCTTTCGAAATCAAGGCGACGGAGATTGGCCCGCCATAGAAAACGGTTGTCGGCATCTTTGACGAGCGGATCCGTCCCAAATATTTTTCCGTGATTGGGGTTCTGCGAGGGATTGGCCGATTGACGGTAAGCCTGCGAGGTGAGCATCAGGCGGTGCATCTTCTTTAGCGACCAACCGTTATTCATGAAATTACTGGCGAGCCAATCGAGCAACTCGGGGTGCGAAGGCTTTTCCGACATGTTCCCGAAATCGTCCGGGGTGGTCACGATCCCCGCACCAAAGTGGTACATCCAAAGTCGGTTCATCATCACGCGTGCCGTGAGCGGATTAGTCCGACTGGCGATGGCTAACGCCAATTCCCGTCGACCACTCCCCTCGGTGAAAGGCTGGCGATTGTTCCCTGCAAGAATTTCCAAAAACTGCCGCGGCACTTCCGGTCCTTTTTTATTTTTATCACCACGCAAGAAAATATAACTATTTTTAGGCAGCGGAACATCCGCCACCACCATGGCCGAACCGGTTCCGCCCGCGTGAGTCAGCTCTAGCGCATTCACCCGTTCAAAGGAAAAATAATTCGCGGGAATAACATTATTCCGCAGGCTAGGTTTATCTTGCCAAGGCTGACAGAAGTCGCGCGTCAGCACCAAGCGCGTCAGATTCGAGGTGGTTGAGATGTCCTCAATGTTCGGCAAGGGCCAAGGCCAAGCGGCCAGCTGAGCGATTGCCTTATCATCCTTGTCCCCTGCCCGCCCAGGCGTGCTGCAGCGGTCAATATGTTGTGCGATCTGCTTACTGTATTTCTTAAACATGCCCTGATAAGCTAGGGCGACATCATCGATCGACTTAGGCTTAAGGTCTTTAAGCGCTTCCACCACAAGCGGGTTAAGCGATAAGTTCGAATCGGTCAGAGCCCTGGCCAATACCGCGGGTGCCTTTTCCTCAAAGGCATCAGCAGGGATGGCTCGCAAGAAAGCCAATGGTGCCGTGATGGGCGACTGCTTATTAATTAAAATCGAGCTATCCACTTCTCGCACGGTTTCGAATTGATAAGTTTTTTGCAGCTCACCAGTGCGAGCGGAACGCAAGCCGGCGATGGCGGAAAGCGCACGGCCGGCAAAATCTTTGTGTAATATGGCCAGCTGGTCGCGGGTGTAATTATAGTACCCCTTCGCATTGGCCGTGGTGAGTTCCTTCATGCGCTTTTCGAAGTCGGCTCGTTCGGCCGCCGTTCCAATATACGTGGTGCGAATCTCGGGCTCATTCAAGGGCTCCATCGTTGAAGCAAAAATTCCGTGCAGGGAATAATAGTCGGCTGTTGGTATCGGGTCGAATTTATGGTCATGACAACGGGCGCAGGCCACGGTCAGCCCCAAGAACGCCTTAGTCGTCGTATCGATGCGCTCATCAATCGTGTCATCGTTATTATCAAAACGCTTTCCGACGGTTATAAAACCGAGTGCCGCTAAGCGTGGATCGTCCTTCGCTAAATCAGGGAGGCGATCGGCCGCGAGTTGCTCGAGGATGAA
>CAIVVQ010000114.1 GCA_903909465.1 uncultured Opitutia bacterium
AAGTCCACGAGCTCCTGACTCGAAAATGGCTTAGCTTCCGAAGTGAAAACGAGGTCGCCAATGTGAGGAATCGAATCCCCCTCGCGGATGCCCATGTACACCTGACAGGAAGAAGTGTTCACGCGCACCGCCTTGGCTTGAGCCAAGAAGGCATCGTCGAACGACGACGCATCAGAAAGTTTTAAAACTGTGTCTTTAATATTCGCATTGGAGACGACGGCGGAGCAGGCAACCTCGGCCTCCTCGCCCTCGCGCGTGCCGCGTAATTTCACGCCCACCACACGTCGCACGCCATTGGCATCTTTTTCGACTACGACTTTTTCAACGAGCACATTACGACGGATGTCGACGCCGTTCGCCTTCATCTCGGTAGTCATGATATTAATCATGGTGTCCGTGCCGCCCTGAAATATAAAAACTCCCTTCGACATGAAATTTGAGAAGACGATGCCGAAGGTAATAGCCGGGTCGTCGAGGGTTGAGCCGTTAGCGTAAGCAATCGGCTCTAACAGCAGTCTCTGCACATCGGGCCGACCGGGAAAGAACTGTTCAAATAACTCCCGCGTGGTACGCGGGTCGTTGTCGTAGTAATTCATCTCGCGCAAGTGCGCGAAGAAAGCTTCGACTGTCGCGGCAGGGATGCGGAACTGCTCGATCATGATGCGCGTGAAATCCGCGCGATCAAAAGTCGTCCGCACGTCAAAATCCGGATTAATAAAACGCACGTCCTTCAACTGGTGAATGCGATCGGAAATTTCTTTCGTCCAATAGCGACGCGTTGACTTGATCATGCCGTGCGGAAAACCGTGGAGTGAGATATCAAAAATATGTCCTCCGGCGCGTTTGAAGAATGTGGCGAGTCCGCCCAACTGATAGTGATGCTCCACCAACAAAACCTTGCGGCCAAATTTCGCTAAATTATTGGCCGCCGTCATACCGCCCAAGCCGGCACCAATCACGACGGCATCGTAACGAGGTAAAAGATTATCAAACGGGGATGGCATGGCTCAACTGAGAGGTAGGTGAAAGCGGGGGCTGAGGGGAAGCCGAATCGATTAAGCTTCGAGCCCTCACTCGAACGAATTTTGCACGATTTACAATTCGCACCCACAATAAATCAATTTGGGTCGATAGCCTCCGACAACTCGGCTTGCACTCCGGCTGCTTTCGGTTGTTGGATACATGGACCTTCCGAACGTGGCCATTCGCATCGACCTCATCACCCTTTTCCCCGCAATGGCCGACGGCTTCTTGCAGGAATCGGTTATTGGCCGAGCCATCGACAAGGGGCTTATCAACTACCAGGCGCACGACCTCCGAAAGTGGTCCACGGATAAACACCACAAAGTGGACGACGAGCCCTACGGCGGTGGCCCGGGCATGTTAATGACCTGTCAGCCGCTTTTCGACTCGGTCGACGCCCTCGCAACCCCCGACTGCGAGGTCATCTACCTCTGCCCAGATGGTGAACAATTGACCAATGCCCTGGCCCGCGAATTAGCCCAAAAGAAGCACTTAATCTTGGTTTCTGGCCACTACGAGGGGATCGATCAGCGCTTCCGCGATCGCAAGGTTACCCGTGAAATCTCCATCGGCGACTACGTCCTCACCAACGGCACCCTCCCCGCCTGTGTTTTGGTCGATTGCATCGGTCGGCAGATTCCTGGGGTACTTGGCGAGGAAAACTCCTTGACTGGGGATAGCTACAACGGCAAGTTGCTCGCCTTTCCGCAGTTCACCAGACCCGCTGTTTATGATGGTCTCGAGGTGCCCCCGGTCCTCCTAGGAGGAAATCACGCCGAAATCGAAAAATGGCGTCGGGCAAAGCAAATCGAGAAGACAAAGCAACGAAGGCCCGACCTACTGAAAGACTAATAAAACCAGCCATGAGCAACCATCCCCTCCTCCAATACGCCGCCCAGTCACAACTGAAAAATCGCGGTGATGACGTTTTCAAAGTCGGCGACGGCGTACGCGTTTCCACTAAAGTTCGCGAAGGCGATAAAGAACGCACCCAGGTCTTCGCTGGCATCGTGATTTCCCGCAAAGGTGGCCACGTCCAAGAAACTTTCACCGTTCGCCGTGTTTCGTTTGGCGAAGGCGTTGAACGTACTTTCCCGGTTAACTCGCCCAACATTGAGAAAATCTCGGTTGAGCGCGTCTCCCAAGTAATGAAGGCTCGCCTCTTCTACCTCCGCGGTCGCCAAGGCAAGTCGGCTACCAAGGTTAAGGAAAAGCGTTACGATCCTTCGGAACAAGCGGCTTCGTAAGCCCGGACCCACGGTCTCCAAAAAAGCCCCGAATTTTCGGGGCTTTTTTATGTAGATAGGGCGAGCTGCCCAGCGCCCAGCACTTAATTGAGCGAAATCAGGCAAATCAACCTGTTGTATATAAGCACTTTAATGTGCGATAGGCCCATTCGCCCGGGAATTAATCTAAAAAGATTTCCCATGTGGGCTTGACTCCCCTGCCTGCGCCTGCGTTTTTTCTCCTCCCTCGCTCACCTAACCTGAGCAACGGCAAGCCCTCTTTAACCTACAACCTATGTTACGCATCCGCCTCCAACGCTTCGGCACAAAAAACGAGCCAACCTATCGAATGGTTGTTGCTGAACAAAGTATCCGTCGCGACGGACGCTTCGTTGAAGTGCTCGGCCACTACAACCCACGTGCACGTGGTAAGGCCATTCCCCTTGTTATCAATGTTGAGCGAGTTGACCACTGGGTCAAACTCGGCGCCCAGCCATCCGACACCGCTAAGTCGCTCGTCAAACGAGCACGCGAAGCGACACCAGTCGCGAAGGCCTAAAACAAAACACGGCGGAAACGCCTCCTGACGACGTCTCGCCCCGCAAATCTGCGGGGCGATTCGTTTATGGGTATTACAAACCTTACCGTGCTTCTTAATTAATCTCGGTCCAGCCGCCGTTGCCGTCTTTCTCTAATTTTCGAAACCCTGCCTGACGAAGTTTTTTATCAGAGGTAGCCTGCTTCATCGCGCCTTCACCATAACGCACAGTGAGACTCGGTGAAACAATCACACGACGGCAGGGCTCATGAGTCACGGGGTGATGCGTGAAGTCCGGTGCGTCGGCCGGTAAGTCGATTTCAAATTCTTCACCTTCGGCACCGTCCTTCCGAATCACAATGTAGCGCCTGATCGACATGATTTATTCAGATAAAGTACGCGGATCAAAAGCGTCACGCAAGCCATCGCCCAAGAAACTCAACGCGAGCAGGGTAACGCCGAACACCGCTGAAGGAATAATTAAGAGCCAAGGACACTGCTCCATCACGTCGGCACCTTCCTTGATCAACATGCCCCAAGAAGTCATCGGCGCCCTCACACCCAAACCCAAGAAGCTAACAAAGGCCTCGAGTAACATCACACCCGGCACTGTCAACGTCGCGTAAACGGCAATCGTTCCTGCTAGGTTCGGCAAGTAGTGGCGTTTAATAATTCCCCAGCGCGACTGACCGAGTGCCACCGCCGCATCTAAGAATTGCCGGTTCTTCAGTGCCCGCGTCTTCGTGCAAATAATCCGCGCCATCGTCAGCCACGAG
>CAIVVQ010000115.1 GCA_903909465.1 uncultured Opitutia bacterium
CGCAAAAGCCAAAACGGTCGCACCCGATTCGGTGGCCATGGCGGTAAACGATGCCGCCGCCCCACTCGCCGTGCCACCACCCAGGCCCGCAACTAATACAACTAGCGGATGCCCTGTTAACATTCGTCGCAGCTGCGGTTCATCGGCTTCAAGCGCCGTCAAACCTACCGCTGGCTCACCACCCGTCCCCATTCCTCGCGTCAGTGCCCGCCCGATTTGGATGACCTCGGCATTTTCTAAATTCTGCAAAGCAGTGGTGTCCGTATCAATCAACGCGACCTTCACTTCAGCAGGTAAGGCCGACGCCAAGCGACCGACAATCGAACAACCAGCCCCGCCGAGTCCGACTAGTAATATAGGTGCAGGGTTCGACATCTTAGAAGCGGAAAAGGTCACGCAACCAATCGAAGGTACCGCGCGGACGACGCACCACGGGCGGTGCATCTTCAATGGCCGCAACCATCATACCCACGACGCCGGCGTATTCAGGTTTACGTAAAGCTTCGGTATCAAATTGCGTCTGTCCGACACGTGCTGAAAGGCCCAACACATTTTGCGTGGCCTCTACCGCATCTGCTAAATTGGCCGTACCACCAGTTAAAATCGCACCCGATGGTAAAAAATTCTGGTCAAACTTCACCGCATGCCCGGGGAAAATATGCTCAAGGTTTCGCACCACATCCTTGCGCACGAATTCGATAATCTCCTGGAAACGCAATGAGGTGACCTGGGTAATGGTACCGCGATTAAATTGTTGATCGCCGACGCCTTGATTGCCGTCTTTCCAAATCGTTTGATTTAAATCGGTCGGACGATGCATCGCCGAGGCGAAGCGTAATTTTAAATCTTCAGCCGTATCGCGGCTGATACGTAGTGCGACGCTGAGGTCATTCGTCACGTGCTCGCCGCCCACGGGGATCGAGCCTGCACAGAGAATATGTCCTTTATAATAAAGAATCCAATCTGTCGTACCCGCTCCAACATCAATCACCAGCACCCCACCCTGACGTTCGCTGTCATTAACCACGGCACAAGCAGCCGCATGCGATGCGAGAATGAACTCACGCACATGCATGCTCATGCCGTTCACCATCGAAACTCGGAAGCGCACATTACCCTCCTCCATCGTGATGCGCCAGAAATTCACCTCGAGTCGCTTACCTTGTAGTCCAAGTGGATTCACGACCGCACGTCCGTCCAGCAGCGTGGGTTGACGCATATACAACATCGTCATGCGCCCTTGCGGGGGCTCTAAACGCTTCGCTGAAGCAACGGCTTCCGCTAAATCCCTTGGCGTGACTTTGCCATCGTGTGCCGGCACTGCCACAAAGCCCTTGACGCGCTCGCCCTCTACCGAGGGTCCCGCAATGGATAAGTAAATATCATGTACCGCACGCTGCGTGACGCGCTCCAGGTCGTTCACGACTTCGTGCACGCTGGCGTGTAATTTGTCTAAATCGACCACGGTGCCCTTCACTACACCATCCGTACGCCGTTCACTAAAACCAAGCATGCGCGCCTTTCCGTTGATCACTTGTCCAACCAGGGCGACGGTCTTGTGCGTCCCAATATCAATCACCGTGATCATCGCTGGCAGTGGTTTATTTTTCATCGGGTATAGGTAGGCACGAGGCGAGGTTCGGGAATGGGTCGTCCAGAAGTA
>CAIVVQ010000116.1 GCA_903909465.1 uncultured Opitutia bacterium
CCGCCGATGGCGATCCGCCTAAGCTCGGCCGATGAGCCGAACCGCGGAAACATTCAGCTTTATCATCACGTAGCTTCGGCAGTTAAGCTCGAGGGCCTTAAAGTCTTAGAAGTGAGTTGCGGTCACGGTGGCGGCGCCTCGTACCTCGTCCGAACTTTCAAGCCAGCTCAGTATGTGGCGTTGGATTTAAATCCACGCGGCATTGAATACTGTCGAACGAAACATTCGGTTACGCATTTAGAATTCGTGCAAGGTGATGCCATGTGTTTGCCGTTTCCGGATGGAAACTTCGACGTCGTGATTAATGTCGAAGCCTCGCATTGTTATCCGGATTTTAAGAAATTCGTGGATGAGGTTTCGCGCGTGCTGAAAGTGGGAGGGAGTTTCGTCCACGCCGATCTCCGTTACCCCAGCGGTATGGACGAATGGATGGGCGCCTTGTTTAGTCACCCGCAATTGAGGGTGGCGCAAATGCGGCTGATTAATCCCGAAGTGGTACGTGGCATGGTGCTGAACACCCCGAAGTACACACGGATGATCCAGGAATGTTTTCCGTCTTACCTGCACCCACTCGGAATGGATTTTGCGGGAGTGGAGGGCTCACGCCTCCATCGCGATGCCGTCAGTGGCGAATTGAGTTACCGTTCATTCTGCCTCACAAAGATAATTTGACGCTTTTAGTGAGGGGCGAGTCTTCTTCCGACACTATGCTTTTGATGAAGTTTTCGCAGTTTACCTGGATAACAGGCTTGAGTTCATTGACTCGTTTCATCGCCTTACTGATTTGTTCAGAGGTGATTTTCTTACGTAAACTCGACAGCTCTTTGGTGGCATCGGCTTCTTCTTCGGACGAGAGTTTAAACCACGCGTAAGCTTCGACTTCATCTTTTTCACAACCGTCGCCGACGGATAGCATTTGTCCAAGGGTGAGTTGTGATCCGCAATTTCCGCACATGGCAGCTTTATGGAACCATTTAAATGCTTCGGTGTAATCTTCTTTCACTCCTTCGCCGTGTAAATACATCGACCCGATATTATTCATCGCGAGCGTGTCACCTTGGAGTGCGGCTAAGTGATACCACTTCAGCGCCTCCAGTGGATCTTTCTTAACGACCCATCCGTAGAGGTAACAATCAGCGAGGCGACTCTGAGCCGGCTGGTAGCCTTGGATCGCCGCCTTGCGGTAGAATTCGACACCCTTATCCATATCCTTTTCTAGGAAACTACCTTCATAGTAGGTAACACCTAGGAAGCACTGCGCACTGGGGTATCCTTGGTCGCTGGCTTTTCTTATCCAGCTGAGACCTTCCTCGATTTTTCCGTCCCTCAAAATTAAAAACGTCCCCACTGTCATCTGACTTTTGGCATCACCGCGGAGGGCTTCTAATTTTATTTTTTCTAAGTCGTTTTCGAATTTTGAATCACTCGGTGTATAAAATAAATACCCCAGTGACGCGGCGGAAATAATGAATAAAATGATGAGGGTAATGAGGGTGGAACGGGTGGGGCGCATGTGGTAAAAATCACACCAAACATACCCAGTCGTATCACCCACTTAAAGGGTAATAGTGGAGCGACCCATTATAATTGTGTTAGGAATTTGCATACGTTAACAGCCGTCAACGTTTGCCTAACAATCGACCGACGAAGGCGAACTAGCCTTGGCGACTCTCGAGTTCGAGCCAGCGAGCAAGGGCAGTGCCGTGCTCGGCTTCGATAGCCTGAATTTTCTTCTGAAGTTCGGCCGCTTTGGTAGGTCCATCCTTATAAAGTTCGGGGTCGGCGAGTTGAGCGGTGAGGTCGGATTGCTCTTCCTCTAGTTTGGCAATCTTGGCGGGTAAGTCTTGTAGGTCTTTTCGGTCGCGGTTGCTCATTTTCCCTGATTTCTTGGGTGTTTCCTTGCTTACTGGGGGAGCTGGTTCGGCCTTGGTGGATGCGGTGGGGCGCTTGGGCGTGCTGAGGCGTTCGACCTCCTGGCGCCAGTCGGAGTAGCCACCCACGTGTTCGGTGACGATGCCATTACCCTCAAAGACAAGGGTGCTGGTCACGACGTTATCAAGGAAGTCTCGATCGTGGCTGACGATGATGAGTGTACCTTTGAACTCCACGAGTATGTCTTCAAGCACGTCGAGCGTCTCGGCATCGAGGTCATTGGTCGGTTCGTCGAGTACCAGGACGTTAGCTGGCTTGGTGAAGAGTCGCGCCAGGAGGAGTCGGTTGCGTTCGCCGCCGGAGAGGACCTTGGCCTTGGAGCGGGCGCGGCTCGGTTCAAAGAGGAAGTCCTGCAGGTAACTGATGACGTGACGGGAACGACCTTGGACTTCGACCGAATCCGAATCACCACAAATATTTTCAGCGACGGTGAGGTTATCGTTAATCTGCTCACGCATCTGGTCGAAGTAGACAACTTCGAGTTTGGTACCGAATTTTATATTTCCACCGGTTGGCTGAAGCTGTCCGAGTAACATTTTAACCAAAGTGGTTTTGCCGGCGCCGTTAGGACCGATCAGTCCAACCTTATCGCCCCGGTTGAGACGCAGGCTGAAGTTGCGGATAATCGGGGTCGACTTCGGGTAAGCGAATTCGATGTTCTCTGCCTCGACGACGCGTTCGCCCGAGGTGTCGGCTTGGCTAATACCCATTTTGGCGGCACCGGTGACTGTCCGCATTTCGCTGCGAACCGCACGCAATACCTTGAGGGCTTCCATGCGCGCGTTGGATTTGGTGCGGCGGGCGCCAGGACTGCGGCGAGACCATGCTTCTTCTTGTCCGAGTTTTTTATCGAAGGCGGCACGTTGACGTTCTTCCGCGATGAAGAGTTCTTCTTTGCGTACGAGGTAGGTGTCGTAATCACACGACCAGCTCATGAGTTTGCCGCGATCAAGTTCGATGATGCGATTGGCCATGCGACGTAAGAAAGCACGGTCGTGAGTGATGAAGAGAAGCGGTATTCTTTCGTTTAACAAAAATTCTTCCATCCAAAGAATGGACTCGAGGTCCATGTGATTGGTGGGCTCGTCAAGTAAGAGAAGGTCAGGCTTTGAGGCTAAGGCTTTAGCCAATAGGCATCGGCGTTTAAGTCCGCCCGAGAGGTCATCAAAGGCACGGTCAGGCGGTAGACCTAAACGTTCGATGAGGCTGTCGACACGCACATCGCGTTCCCAATCTTCTTCCACGCTATCTAATTTAAGGCCCGACTCGACAATGGTGCGTACACTTCCTGGAAGGGAGTCTGGAATTTCTTGAGTCAATCGCGCTTGAGTCACGCCATCGGGATGCGTGATGGTGCCCGAATCGGGTGGCATTTCTCCGGCAGCAATGCGCATCAAGGTCGTCTTGCCGGCACCATTTCTTCCGAGCAGACACACCCGTTCACCTTCTTCAATTTGCAGGTTCAACCGATCGAGCACGGGTGGGCCACCAAAGCTGATACAAACGTCGAGTAGACTAAGGAGAGCCATGTGCCCTTGGTGTGATTAAATTACAGAAGCGAAGCGAGAAAACTCGTCGAAATTCTTACCTGCAAGAACCGTTACTCGCTCAAGCCTTCGTCCACATGGCGAAGTTTAGCGAGTTCGGGGAATTGGATAGCGGTGACGCCCATGACGCCGAAGACCGCTAGGCCGCCTATAACCACCGAATTAACCGTGCCGAGTAACCGTGCGGCAATGCCCGATTCGGCCATGCCCAGTTCATTGGAACAGCCAATGAAGACCGCCGTGACCGCGGAGACCCGACCCATCATGGAGGGCGGTACGCGGGTTTGCAGAATGGTCTGACGGATGATGACGTTCACCGCATCCGCTGCCCCAGATATAAATAAAAATATAAAACTGAGGACGAAGGCCAACTGCAGTCCGTAACCTAGCCAAGTCGACAGTGGTATGGATAAGCCGAAGCCGATCATACAAAGTCCGAAGACCGCAAACGAACCATAGAGCGCATAGCCCGCGTGACGGAAGGGTGGGCGGAAGATAAGGTAAATCGACATGATGACCGCGCCGCACGAGCTGGCGGCCCTCAGTAAACCGAAGCCTAAGGCGCCGACCTGAAGCATCTCGGCAAATAGGGGCAGGAGTGCGACGGCTCCGCCTAACAAAACTGCAAACAAATCAAGGGTGAAGGCGCCCAGCATCACACGCTGACTACGCATAAAGTTAATTCCCGCTCTTAGGCTCTGCCATATGGATTCGTCTGATTGCGATTGTAATTTATGGGTGGTGCGGACGGCGAGTGTGGAAAGAAATGCACCCAACATTAATAGGCTCATCACGGAGTAACAAAGTTGGTCGCCGCCGATCCATAGCATAAATCCCGCCATTCCGGGTCCAATGACTGATGCCAGTTCGAATAAGGTGTTGCGCCAACGGATGCCGACTGGAATTTGTGAGCGTTGTAAAATTTCGGCAATCATCGCCTGACGGGACGTTGATAAAAAACTCCGGGCCAGCCCGCCCAAAGTTACCACGCCATATAAAATCGTTAATTGTAGCCAAACGGTTTCGAGGTGGCTGGGGATGAATAATATTAATCCGAGAACGGTCATGCTGGCGAGCGCGCTGCAGGCGATGACATGACGATTATTTTTATCGGCGATGTGACCCGCGAATAAAACTGAGCCGACGAAGGGGATGACTTCGGCAAGGCCCACGCCGCCGAGTGCCAGCGCAGCGGTGGCGTCATCGGCCTTAGTGAGTTGATAGACCTGCCACGCGACCGCGACCGTTTGAATTTGGATTGCGAGTACGCCGAGTAACATGCCGCTCAGATAAAACCGAAAAGCACGAAGCCTAATCGGCGAATCATGGGCTGGCGAAAAAATGGACATCGATAGGGGATGTGATTGGCAACGCCAGCGGGGTCAAACCCGCATCGAATTGAACCAAATTAATTACGTTTTAGGGTGTCTTTGTCCTTCCAAATCCTGTTATTTTTTGTAAATTTCAAACCTACCCCACTCAACTCACTTTGATTATGGCAAACACTCTATTTGGGACCGACGGCATTCGCGGGCGAGCCAACGAATACCCGATAACCTCAGAGGTGGCTCTGAAGTTGGGCTATGCTATCAGCCAGGTGCTTAAGTCCGCTGGGGCCAATCATAACCGCGTGGTTATCGGCAAGGACACCCGTATCTCGGGCTACATGCTCGAAACCGCACTCACGAGTGGTTTGGTCGCGAGCGGGATGGATGTCTTTTTGGTGGGTCCAATGCCGACGCCAGCAGTGGCACATTTAACCAAGTCGATGGGTTGCGGTGCAGGTATCATGTTAACCGCCTCACATAATCCGTATGAAGATAACGGACTCAAGATTTTCGGACCCGATGGCTATAAACTTTCCGACGAATTGGAGAAAGCAATCGAGGTATCGATTCTCTCCGACAAGAAACAGCAACTGGTTGAGCCCTCTAAAATCGGCAAAGCTTTTCGGATTGATGACGCTAGCGGACGCTACATCGAGTACGCCAAGCAGAGTGCTGGGCCAACCGATCTCAGTGGACTAAAAATCGTCATCGATTGTGGACATGGTGCTTCGTATTTAATTGCGCCGATTATTTTCCGTGAGCTGGGTGCGAAAGTTAAGAAACTGGGTACCGACCCCGATGGTATGAATATCAATGCCGGCGTGGGTGCATTGCACCCTGAACATGCCGCTGCCGTAGTTAAAGAAACGGGAGCAGACATTGGAATTTCATTCGATGGCGATGCCGACCGTGTAATCTTTAGCGATGAAACGGGCGCCCCGGTTTCGGGTGACCGTATTTTAACGCTGTGTGCCTTAGCCATGAAGGAAGAAGGTCTGCTTAAGACTGACACCATGGTAACAACCGTGATGAGTAACTTGGGTCTGTATGAAGCGCTCCGTAATGCGGGCATCAAAGTTGAAACCACTGGGGTGGGGGATCGCCAAGTCATCGAAGCCCTACGCAAGGGTAGACATTCTTTCGGCGGCGAAAATTCAGGTCACCTGATTTTTGCGGATCACGCCACAACCGGCGATGGCATCTTGAGTGCGATTCAGGTACTTCGCATTATGAAGCAATCAGGAAAAAAACTTTCAGAGTTAGCGAAAGTGATGCACGAGTACCCTCATCAATTACTCAATCTCAAAACGAAATCGAAACCACCGATTGATTCACTCCCCACCTTGAAAAAAGCAATGGCTGAAGCCGACGCTTCCTTTGGTCAAATGGGCCGTCAGTTGATTCGCTATTCCGGCACCGAAAATAAAATCCGCATTCTAGTCGAGCACCGCGAACAAGCTGAAGTGGATCGCTGGATTAAACGCTTCCAAGCTGCCGTTGAGGCCGACATTAAATAAGTATGCCATCTTTCAGCTACATAAAGTATAAGGATAGCAAGGGCTTTGAGTCTTTGTCGAAGACGCGTGCAATCGCCGACTTCCCTTTAGCGAATCGTCCATTCAGCGTTCACCAACAACTTGCTCTAGCCGCCGCTGGTTTGCGCTTGGCTGAAGGTTCGGACTTAAAGGTACACCCTTTGGCGTGGATGGATGCCAAGGAGATCACCGCATTCCTTGATGATGCCACGGCAGGCGAATGGCTTGATGATAAAGGCAACACCCTCGCTACTTTCACCTCTCGCGGGAAAAAGAAAGTTCACGCCGTTAAAAGTTTCCTTCTTCAGTACAGCTGGGATTTTATCCGTGCGAATGAGTATGCCATGGCGGCCCATGATTCATGGGTTAACCACGGACAGGCTCACGCTTCGCTCTATGTGGATGGAAAACTTTCGGTCGGTCGCGGCACGAAGATTTTACCAGGCGTCGTTATTGAAGGCGATGTGGTCATCGGTGAGAACTGCAAGGTCGGTCCTAATTGCTACATCCGTGGTTCGACTTCGATTGGAAATAATTGTCACATTGGACAAGCCGTTGAAATCAAGAACACGGTTATTCTTAACCAGACCAACATCGGTCACCTGTCGTATGTGGGTGACTCGGTGATCGGCGAAAAAGTGAATTTCGGTGCCGGAACGATTACTTCCAATCTCCGCCATGATGGTAAGACCATGCACAGCCTGGTTGGCAAAGAATTAGTCGACACCGGTCGCCGTAAGTTCGGAGCCATCGTGGGTGACGGCGTACACACGGGCATTCATACTTCCATTTACCCTGGCCGTAAAATATGGCCTGAACAATCAACCAAACCTGGTGACATCGTCGCCGAAGATATTATCTAAATACTATGTGTGGCATTATTGGCTATATTGGTTCCCGTCCGGCGACTCCTATTCTCATCGGTGGCCTTAAGCGCCTGGAGTACCGTGGCTATGATTCTGCGGGTATCGCCCTCGCTGAGCATACTGGACTTTCCACCTTCCGTTCGGTTGGTAAAGTTTCTCAGTTGGTTGATAAATTAAAAACTGAACTTTCCGCAAAGCGTCATGCAGAGGCTACCGCTGGTATCGCACACACGCGCTGGGCGACGCACGGTGCGCCGACTGAAGCCAATGCCCATCCGCACTTTGATAAGAGTCGAAAGATTTGCATCGTACACAATGGCATCATCGAAAATTACCGTTCCATTCGTGAGCGCCTTCAGGCCAAAGGACATAAGTTCGATTCCGATACGGATACAGAGGCACTTTCACGTTTAATTGGTGAGTCGTATCAAGGCGACATCCGTAAGGC
>CAIVVQ010000117.1 GCA_903909465.1 uncultured Opitutia bacterium
CTTCCAGTCAGTAGGAAGGGTTTATTTGGCAGTCAGCCGCCCCTATGACAAGCGCTTTCCCACGATTTGAGCCGCTTTTCGTCCCTCCCGAAAAACTAAGCCAAAAGGCCTTCACTCCCTGTTAATTTAGGTCAACCTTTACGGAATGTCCGCCTCGCCGCTTATCGTTCTGATTGATGGCGAATGCCCGTTTTGTAGCCGTGCGGCGGCTTGGTTTGGCCGTCGCAATGGCAGAGGCAGATTGATTTTTGGAAGAAACGTCGGCGAAGTAGCCAAGGTTCTAGGTGAGCCCGACGGGGGAGATGCTGGCACGATTGTGGTCTGGCATGGATCTCGTCGGCTGGTTCGTTCTACGGCCGTGCTAGCCCTATTGAATGCACTCGGGGGCGGCTGGCGTTGGCTGGCAATAGTGGGGCGGCTGGTGCCAAAGTTCCTGCGCGATGCCGTGTATGATTTTATTGCGCACCACCGGTACAGGTTCAGTGGCTGTCATTTAGGTGCACGCTTGAGTCTACTGGATTTAGCCGAATGATTTTCGTTATGAAACCTATCTGCATCTTCAGTCTCGTCGCCCTAAGTGCGTTGTCGGGTTGTAATACTTTTAATAAAGAACGTTTTAAAAATGAGACGGAAGAACGCATGCACCAAGACAGTGCGGCCCGTCAGACGCGTATGCACGAAAGTGGCACGTTGAATGATCAGGAATATAAAGCGGTTTCGGATCGTATGGGTTGGGCTCGTCCGGATGCACGCGGTCTACCGCCTGCGCCCACGACGGAAGAGTTGGAAAAGAAAGTGAAAGCTGCCGAAGGTTCGGCCCCTTGAGTGAGCAGGCTTGCAACTCGTAATGCGCATTGCACGCTGGTTGCGACCCGATGATTTCTTACGTATTCAAGCGACTCGTTGAAATCGTTCCGGTTTTATTATTAGTCGTCGTCGCTACGTTCTTCTTAGCGCACGCGGTGCCCGGTGGTCCATTTGATCGCGAACGTCCGTTGCCCGCCGAAGTGAAAGCGAAGGTTGAAGCGTATTACGGACTCGACCAGCCATTGCCTGTGCAGCTGCTGCGCTACGTAAAGAATTTGGCGAAGGGCGATTTGGGGCCGTCCTTAAAATATCCAGGCTGGACGGTGAATGAAATCATTGGGTCGCGCATTCCAGTTTCAGTCACCGTGGGAAGCCTGGCTTTATTGTTAGCGATTTTAATCGGTGTGCCCGTTGGGGTTCTGGCCGCCGCGAAGCCACATTCTTGGTTAGATCGCGTGCCCATGGGTTTCGCGTTAGTTGGAATCTGCGTCCCCGCTTTTGTTTTGGGCCCCATACTTTCACTGATTTTTTCGACGGGCTTGGGTTGGTTGCCGCCGTGTGGCTGGGGGAGTCCGATCCATTTAGTTTTACCCGTGTTGACGATGGGGCTCATCACCGCGGCGCCGTTGGCGCGCTTAACGCGTGGCGAGTTAATGGAAATTTATAATTTAGATTATATCCGCACTGCGCAGGCCAAGGGCCTGTCGCCACTACGCATCCGCTTTATTCATGCACTGCGTAATGGCATTTTGCCCGTGGTGACTTACCTGGGCCCAGCCGCCGCCGCCCTTGTCTCGGGATCCTTTGTGGTGGAATCGCTTTTTGATGTGCCTGGGCTAGGACGTTTATTTGTCACCTCGATTATCAATCGCGACGTCACTTTAATTTTAGGCACGACCCTGATTTATGCGGTGGCGCTATTGGTACTCAATCTCGTTTCAGATTTAGCAAAAGCCGTTTTAGATCCGCGTCTGTCGCGCAAAATCTCATGAGTGAAGAAATGAAAAACCATTCTTCGTTTGCGGGCACCGCTTGGCGTCGATTTTCCCGTCGGCGTTTAGCTCCGTTGGCCCTTGGCTTTATTGGTTTCTTGACGCTCGCGTGTTTTTTATCCCCGTGGATTGCGCCCTATGATTACAAGGCGCAGAACCTTGCCCTGGGTCCGGTGGCGCCGAGTGTGCAGCATTGGTTTGGTACCGATTTATTGGGGCGCGATTTGCTCTCCCGTTTATTACAGGGCGGCATGATTTCAATTTCAGTGGGATTGATTGCGACTGCGGTCGCATTACTGGTGGGCGTCGTTTACGGCATCATGGCTGCCGAAGTCGGCGGTCGATTCGAGGATTTCTGCATGCGCTTCATTGATATCATCAGCACGCTGCCGCTGACGTTGATTGTGGTTTTAGCCACGGTGGTGTTCGGCCAAAACATTTGGATGATTTTCTTGGCCGTCGGCGGAGTCTCGTGGCTGACGATGGCGCGGATTATTTGCACGAAGACGCGGGCACTGAAGAACCGGCAATTCTTAGATGCGGCGGTGGCACTCGGTCAGTCGCGTTGGGGAATTATTAAACGACACTACTTGCCGAACCTAGCAGGAACGATTGCCGTTTACGCGACGTTGACGGTGCCGGGGGTGATGTTGCTCGAGGCGTTTGTTAGCTTCTTGGGTCTGGGTGTGAGGGCGCCGATGACTTCTTGGGGCATGTTGATCAAGGAAG
>CAIVVQ010000118.1 GCA_903909465.1 uncultured Opitutia bacterium
ACGCTGGGTTGGTTGGTGAGGCTATTAAAACGATTAAGTAACGGCTCAGCATCGGGACCAAGTGCTTCAGTAATTTTTTCTGCGTACGAAAGAATGCGGGCCACGTCACGAACGGTGTTGATGGAGTCTTGGTGCGGCTCATCGACCACTGCTGCGATGGTGAGTCGCGGGTAGGGTCGTGCGCGTTCGACGTTGAGCACCCGGGCGCGTCGGAGGCCTTCGATGATTAAGTGCGAAGTGCCATCGGCATGTTCGAGGTGGTCGGTGATACGGCCAACACAGGTAAAGGGGTGGGGCGGTTCGGGGTTGTCGGCGGTGGCTTGAGAATCATCGAGCAGTGAAATCGCAAACATGCGGTGCGAAGCTAGGCTCTCTTTCAGCATGAGTCGGTAACGTGGTTCAAAGATGCGCAACGGCAGTAATTGCTGAGGTAATAACACGCAATTACCTAAGGTCATGACCGGTATGACGATGGAAGAAGACACAACGTCAACCTACTAGGCCGGTGATGGGACGCAACTAGGTGCGGCAGTTTTCTATAATTATTCGGACGGATCGCATATTAGGCAGAATATTTTGAACATACAAAATCTCACCTTGCCGTTATGCACTGTACATTAAATACACCCCATACCATTAATAACATTGAGTTAATTGCTGATTTTTAGGATATTTAATTAAATCACTAAACTCCGTCTATGGATTCAGAGAATAATTGTCGCCTAGTCAGTTCACGTGGTATCCTTAAATCCTGCGACATTCATAGTGCCACGCCTATCTCGAGCATTAAAGAACTGGTTAATTATAACTGGGACGCACTAAGACCAGGTTCCACGGTTTATGTTTGCTCCTCTGCCTTGGGAGAACTCGTTCAGAGTATCGATCGGTTTCCTCACCCCATTATTTTAGTTTCAGGTGATACCGATGGAGATGTTCCCCACCAGTTTTTTTCAAGCCATGTTGAATTCCTCGCATTCATAGAGAACCCGAAGATTATTCATTGGTTCGCCCAGAACGGCGTGATACGACACCCTAAGTTTTCGCAAATCCCCATTGGACTTGATTATCACACGATGTCAGCGGAGGTGACTATACTGGGTCCGCAACAATCGCCCTTGGAACAGGAACACACTTTGCAGCAAATTGTGCAACACGCACCAGCGCTCATTAAGCGAGTGCACAAGACCTACTCAAATTTCTATTCCGTAACGACATTAGATAGTCGCGAGAATTTGAAAGTTGCTCTGCCTCACCTTTCATTTACCTCCTCGGTATTATCCGGAAATGATAGATCTTTAGCCAGAGAACTCGTACCTGCTTCAGTAGTTGAATATGAGTTACGGCGCGTGGATCGTAAGACGACTTGGGAGAATCAAGCTCAGTATGCTTTTGTGATTTCACCACATGGGTATGGCCTGGATTGCCATCGAACCTGGGAGGCCCTTTGTTTAGGCTGCATTCCGATTGTTCGTACCTCGCCCCTTGACGGTTTATTTGAAGGTTTACCCGTTTACATTGTGCAGGACTGGAGCGACGTGACGGAGGACAACTTAAAGAAAGTCCTCGCTGATTTTTCACAGCGCACTTTCGACCTTAACCGACTGACGCTTTCTTATTGGATGAACAAGATTAACGCTAAGAAAGCTTTGGTGGTCTAAGCCCACTGATCCAGAAACAGTTTCTTAGCATCAGGAATCGGGGTTTCAGAGAAATAGATGGCCATGCGTACGGCGGGCAAAAAATGCGCGAAGGGCTGAAGGTTATTCTTTTGGCGAATCTCTTCGATGAGGGATTCCGCGGAGCGCCCCATTAATTGATCAATACGATAATAACCGGCGTCGAGCAGCTCACGTGCCACATCGACAGGGAAGCGCGGGATCCGCATAAAGGGGCTGCAGACTGCTTCACGACGTCTCTCCTCCGCCCGCAGTCTGGCTGATTCGTCCATTACAGACGCGCGAGAATCGCTTGGCCCATGGCCTTCGTGCCCACGGCTTTGGCTCCGCCCGCGATGTCCGCCGTGCGAATGCCATCGGCCACCGTTTTCTCAACGGCGAGTTCGATGGCTTTGGCCTCGGCTTCGAGTCCGAAGGAGTGACGCAGCATGAGGGCAACGGAAAGAACTTGGGCACAAGGGTTGGCTTTATCTTGGCCAGCAATGTCAGGAGCAGTACCGCCTGAAGGTTCGTAGAGTCCGTAACCCTTGCCGTGGCGGTTGATGTCCATGCCCAACGAAGCGGAAGCCATCATGCCAAGTGAGCCGCAAACCACTGCCATTTCATCAGAGAGGATGTCGCCAAACATATTTTCGGTGAGGACTACATCAAACTGCCCAGGCTTTAGCACCATTTGCATCGCTGCATTATCGATATAGATAAATGCGAGGGTGATATCGGGCGCGGTGGCTTTAACGCGATCGCCGACGACTTTGCGCCAAAGCACAGAGGTCTCGAGCACGTTAGCTTTATCGACCAAGGTGATGTGTTTGCGACGGGCGCGGGCCGTGGCTATGGCAACATCGGTGATCCGCTCAATTTCTGATTTCCGATACACCATCGTGTCGATGGCTTCGATATCTCCATCAGCCAACGTGGTGGTTGATTTTGCTCCGAAATAAAGTCCACCGGTGAGTTCGCGTATGCACACCATGTCGACGCCATTGGGAATGCGGTCAGGACGAATCGGTGAAGTCTCGATTAAGTTTTTAAGAAGTAAGCCCGGACGGACATTCGCAAAGAGGCGGAAGTGTTTACGCAACGGGAGGAGTGACGCGCGTTCGGGTTGTTCTTTAGGCGGAAGTTTTTCCCACTTAGGTCCGCCCACGGAGCCAAAGAGAATCGCATCCGCAGCGCGGCAAGCCTCGAGGGTGGAATCAGGCAAAGCCTTGCCATGATTATCAATGCCCGCACCACCGACGTCGTGCACAGAATACTCGAGCGTGTGTCCTGATTTCTTGAGGACATTCTCAAGAACGGGAATGGCGACGGCCATTACTTCGGGTCCGATATAATCGCCGGGGAGAATCGCAATTTTTAGGTGCATGACAGGGCTTTGTTAAGGCAAAGCTCTGCCCTAAGTGCAAGGAGAAGCGACTATTGTGTGTGGGCTTATTTCTTCTCTGGCATGGGGCCGCTGCCAAAACCACCACGCACATCGACCGCATACCAGGCTTCGACCTTCTCGCGTGCCCAGAGGTTTTTGCGGAGGAAGGTCAGACTCGATTTAATGGACGGATCAAAAAGAAAACAGCGAATGGGTATGCGGTGGCCCATTTCGTGCCAGCCGTGTTTTTCGACTAAGTAATTTAAAACTTTCTCCAGCGTCACTCCGTGGAGTGGGTCGCGTGGATGATTTTGAGGAGACGGCATCAGCGGGCTGCGTAATCTCGAGCGTAAGCTTCGGCGAAGTAAGTCAGAATCAAATCGGCACCGGCACGGCGAATGGCCAAGAGGGATTCGTCGCGCGACGCGCGTAAGTTGAGCCAGCCCTTTTCGGCGGTGGCGTGAAGCTGGGCATACTCACCGGAAACTTGATACGCGGCGAGGGGTAGCTCGCTGGCTTCTCGGACATCACGAATGATGTCGAGGTAAGCGCCTGCGGGCTTCACCATTAAGATGTCGGCACCTTCAGCGGCATCGATGAGTGCTTCGCGAATGGCTTCGCGGCGATTCGCTGGATTCATTTGGTACGAAGCCTTCGAAAGGGTTTCACCGTTTTTACGAGTGCTGCCGATTGCATCGCGGAAGGGACCATAGAAGGCGGAGGCGAATTTGGCGGAGTAGGCGAGAATGCCGGTGCCGGTGTGTCCATTGGCATCGAGGGCTTGGCGAATCGCGGCAACGCGCCCATCCATCATGTCGGACGGCGCCACGAAGTCCGCCCCCGCTTGAGCGGTCAGCAGCGACATTTTAACAAGTGATTCAACCGTGAGGTCGTTATCCACATCGTCACCCTTGGAATTTAAAATGCCGTCGTGTCCGTGACTCGTGTAAGGATCCAGTGCGATATCGGCGAAGATGATAACGCCTGGGCACTTTTGTTTCACTTCGCGAATCGCGCGCAGTGCAAGATTGTTCGGGTTGAGTGCTTCGGCGCCTTCGGCGGTTTTACGCAAATTTTCTACTTTAGGAAAAAGGGCGACACCATGGATGCCGAGTTTCTGTAATTCTGTACAGTGGGCGGCGAGTTGACTGAGTGGAATGCGATTGATGCCTGGGAGTGAGGCGATGGGTTCGAGGTCGTTACCTTCAGTGATGAAAAGGGGTTGGATAAGCTGACGGGGCTCAACCGTGGTTTCCGTGAGCATCGAGCGGATCGCGGCCGAGGCTCGGAGGCGACGGAGGCGAACGGACTGGTCGAGTGGCTTCGACATGGAAGGTGGGAGATAGATAGTCGCGGGCTGAAGGGCAACGGTGAAGGGCGGGCGGAGACAGAACTGACTCTAAATGGGTGGGACAAAATGTCTTTTTGCCCTCCATTAATTGTCTAAGTATAAAAGGAATGCCTCGATAATAAGGGTATTTCGTGTTTTTAGCCTTGGCACAACCTCTGCCAATATAGGTTACACAACCCACACTAAAACAATGAGTAAAATTATCGGAATCGATCTTGGAACCACCAATTCATGCATGGCCATTCTGGAGGCAGGCGAGTCAATCGTCATCGCCAATTCAGAGGGTGCACGCACGACGCCCTCGGTCGTCGCCTTCACTAAGACTGGCGACGTCCTCGTCGGCCAGGCCGCTAAGCGCCAAGCGGTGACGAACCCTAAGAACACGGTTTTCTCGGCCAAGCGATTAATTGGACGAAAGTTTTCGGAAGTTAAGAACATCGCGTCGAAGTTACCTTACAAAGTAGTCGAAGGTAAAAATGGCGACGCCGCGATCGAATGCGAAGTCGACGGCAAGCCGCGCGTTTTTGCTCCAGAAGAAATTGCAGCTAAGGTTTTAGCCAAGTTGAAGGCCGATGCAGAAGCGTACCTCGGTGAGAAGGTTACCCAGGCTGTGATCACGGTGCCTGCGTACTTTAATGACTCGCAACGCCAAGCGACGAAAGATGCGGGCACGATTGCCGGTCTCGAAGTCCTACGTATCGTCAACGAACCAACGGCCGCATCGTTGGCCTACGGTCTCGACAAGAAAGGCGACGAGAAGATTGCCGTCTACGATTTAGGTGGTGGAACTTTCGACGTCTCGATTTTAGAAATCGGTGGCGGCGTTTTTGAAGTGAAGGCCACGAATGGCGACACCGAACTCGGTGGCGACAATTGGGACGAGCGCATCATCCAATGGTTAGTCGACGGCTTTAAGGTTGAGAGCGGTATCGATCTCTCGAAAGACGCCATGGCCCGTCAGCGTCTTAAAGAAGAAGCCGAAAAGGCCAAGATTGCCCTGTCGTCTTCAAACTCCGTGGACATTAATCTGCCCTTTATCACGGCCGATGCCTCCGGTCCGAAGCACTTAACTGTTACACTTTCTCGTGCACAAATGGAGAAGGTTTGCGATGACCTCTCGGAACGCACGCGTAAGCCTTTTGAGTCCTGCTTAAAGGATGCGGGCTTGAAGATGAGCGAAGTCGATGAACTCGTGCTCGTCGGTGGTATGACTCGCATGCCTAAGATTATGGAAATTGCCCGCGGCCTCGCTGGCAAGGAACCGCACAAAGGGGTGAATCCTGATGAAGTCGTGGCGATTGGTGCCGCGATTCAAGCCGGTGTCTTAAAGGGCGATGTTAAAGACGTCCTCCTGCTCGACGTCACGCCTCTGACGTTGTCGATTGAAACCATGGGTGGAGTTTCCACTTCGATGATTGATCGCAACACCACGATTCCTACCAAGAAATCTCAGGTCTACTCGACTGCTGCGGATAACCAACCTGCAGTGGACATCGTAATCCTCCAAGGTGAACGCCCGATGGCGAAGGATAACAAGAAGCTCGGCACCTTTAAGCTCGATGGCATCATGCCCGCAGCCCGTGGTACGCCTCAAATCGAAGTCACTTTCGACATTGATGCGAACGGTATTCTGCACGTCTCTGCTACGGATAAGGGAACCGGTAAGGAACAGAAGATTTCGATCACTGGTTCCTCGGGTCTATCCAAGGAAGAAGTTGAGAAGCTGCGCAAGGAAGCTGAATTGCATGCCGACGAAGATAAAAAGGCGCGCGAGTCGGCCGAAGCCCGCAATCAACTCGATGCTGTTATCTTCCAGGCTGAAAAACAAATTAAGGACAATGGCGACAAGTTCCCTGGCGACACCAAGGCTCGCTCGGAAGCTGCGGTCAAGGAAGGTCAGGGGCTTTTAAAGAAAGAAGGCGCCACCGCTGAAGAATTCCAAAAAGCCCACGAAGCTATCATGACTCCGCTTACTGAAGCTGCGCAGGCGATTTACGCCGACGCCGCTAAGCAGGGCGAACAAGCCCAGCCAGGTGCGGAAGGCGCTGCTGGCGGCGAGAAGAAAAAGTCGAAGGACGGTAAAGTCGTCGACGGAGACTTCGAGGTTGTGGACGAAGACAAGAAGTAAGCCACGGTCTTAATTAGCTGCCAATCAAGGGCTGGGGTCGCGTGACCCTAGCCCTTTTTATTTTAATTATGAACCACGGGTGGCGTTGAATCGCCCTTGCCCCGAGGGGCTGACTTTGTTGGTCTTGAGGGGTGAACGCTTCGGAGCAACTTTTTCAACGGGCACTGCAGATGATCCCTGGTGGGGTTAATTCGCCGGTGCGCGCTTTTAGGTCGGTCGGCGGTACACCGTTCTTTACGCAATCGGCGAATGGAGCCCGACTCACCACGGCCGACGGAATAGAGCTAGTTGATTTTGTGTTAACCTGGGGTCCCGCGATTCACGGTCACAACGACCCCGATATCCGTCAGGCGATTAAAGAAGCCCTGGATCGTGGCACCAGTTTCGGTACGCCTAATCCCTTGGAAGTGGAAATGGCGGAATTGATTTTGCAATGCGTGCCGGCGATTAAAAAAGTGCGCATGACTAATAGTGGAACCGAAGCCACGATGTCGGCTATACGCTTGGCACGCGGTTACACTGGACGTTCTAAGATTATAAAATTTTCAGGCTGTTACCATGGTCACGTCGATTCGCTTTTAGTTAAAGCTGGCTCTGGTGCTTTAACGCAGGGCAATCCAGACTCGGCAGG
>CAIVVQ010000119.1 GCA_903909465.1 uncultured Opitutia bacterium
CAGGCTTTGCGGCAATCAGGGCGACCGCTGATTCAATCGGGATATGATAAGTGCCGTCTGCATTACGTCCGCTATCGGTGAGCTTTCCCTTTGCCTTCGACTCTAAATCGGCGCGCAGGGATTTCTGAGCGAGGCGACGGTCGGCATCTACACCGCTCGGCGAACGAAAGGCGAGGTAAGCGTAAGCGATCACGGCAATTGCCACGGCGACGAAAGCAATGATGCCCAACCAAGAGGCGACTTGCCCAGAGACAACCGGGCGGGAATTATTGGAATCACTCATGATAGTTGATGGACTCGAGAATGCGTGGATCGTGGATTGGAATGGTCTCAGCCTTAGTCGAACTACGTAGAGACCAACCAATGACGAGGGCACCGAAACCAAAGATGGCCAGTAAATCGAGGGCCAGGTAGCCACTTAAGAAAGGCGAGACCACAAAACCTTCAGGGGCACCGGCTTGATTGATTTGGCGAGGGACCGCATTGAACCAGAGGTCGAAAATGCCACCGACAAAAATAATGCCAGCAATCGTCAACAGACGTCCGGCGATAATCTTAGAACGGTAGAACAATAACGAGAGGAACGGCAGGAAGAAGAAGCCGAAAATCAGGTACATCGAAACGCCCCACCAATCGCTCTTCAATCCGGTGATTGGATTAAACTCACGGATATTGTAC
Source organism: uncultured Opitutia bacterium (assembly GCA_903909465.1). Taxonomy (GTDB): domain Bacteria; phylum Verrucomicrobiota; class Verrucomicrobiia; order Opitutales; family UBA953; genus UBA953. The sequence goes on from CAIVVQ010000119.1 coordinate 679, forward strand.
CAGAAAGTTTCTTCAGGAATATTCGCGGTATAAATCAGGAAGTACTGAGAGAAACTGATGTACGCCCAGAAAACAGTGAACGCTAACATCAAGCAGCCGAGTACGTGACGGTGCGCTTGATTCAGGATGCCATCCAACCAACCACCATTGGAAAGTCGGTACGTAACAATCACGGTAGTCGCCAAGGCCAAGCGAATCGAAAGCGAGAAGAACCACACACCGTACATGGTTGAGAACCAGTGGTACGAAAGGGCCATCAGGCAATCGAAGGCCAACATGGTCAGCACAATGGCACTCGCTGGAATACCCACGGCCGAGATGGCGTGCATGCGGTGGGTGAGATTCGCATCGCGTTCTTTATCCTGCTGGAATGAGAAACGGCGCAATGCCCAGGTGATGGCCCCGAAGAACACCACGTAGAGGGCGATACGAATCAGGAAGAAGGTCGGGTTCAAGAACCAGTTCTTCGCCAACAAAATTGGGTCGTGCCCCACTTCGTGTCCGCTTGGCAACAAGTGCGAGGCGTCGGTCCACTCCCATAGCAAATGACGGAACGATGGAATGAAGGCCAATGGAACAACGCTGAGTAATAAAACGAAAGGCAAAGCGCCGATCATAAATTCCCACGTGCGACGGATGACTGGAGCCCAACCAGCGTCAAAGACGCGCGTGATCATCGTCAGCATCAACATGCCGATTAAGACCGAGGTCCAAAAGAGCGCACCTAAGAGCACCGACAAAGCGGGGCGGTAGTTGTGCTCAGCGGCACCTTGAATCGCCAACAACCAAGTGGCGATAATGGCGATGGCGCCAACGACAACGTAGGTCGTCCAGCGAGAAGAGAGTTTGGCAGAAGGTGTGCTCATGTGGATTTACTTAACAGTCGCCTTCACTGAAGCGGGAACGAGTTCAGGTGGGCAGGATTGTGAGAGTTGTAACGCACGAACATACGCTACCACTGCCCAACGCTCCTCGGGCGAAAGTTTATCAGCGTAAGGCAACATGGTGTTCTTGCCGTTGGTGATAACGTCGAAGATCTGACCTTGTGGGTACGTGCGGTACATCGGGCTTTGTAAATTCGCGATAGTGTTAATCGCCACGTCGCCTTCGATGGCCGAACGTGCTTTCAAGATACCATTACCATCCGCAACCTGTCCGTGACAGACAGCGCAATAGATTTGGAATTTCGCGCGACCCAATTCGAGCACTTTGCTATCGATGATAAAGGGCTTCAATTCGCCTGATGGCAGCATCGCTAATGACTTCGTAGGGAAATCAGTGATGAAATTACCGCGTTCATCCTTACCGGTAACAAAAGTCGGATTAATCGACTCCGTGCGACGGTACTCAGCTGAAAAAACTTTCGTGGGCTCTAAACCCGTACCACGCGCGACAGATCCCGCTACGGGCGGACGTGCATCACGTCCATCGGCAAAGAAAGCATTCTCCCCTTGGGCTTTGTACTTCGATTGGTAGTCCATGTCATCAAAGACATAAACGGGCGTTTGCTTCGAGGTCTTACCTTGGAAACCAAGGAAACCGAGCAAGGCCACGACGGCGACAGCAAGAAATGTAAGGTAACGACGCATGGTTAATTACTCGCGAATGACGGTGATTTCCTGACCGCCGAGCGACAGCAGGAAGTTGCGGGATTCATCCAGGTGGAAGTTTTTGTCGCGAGCCTCGAGAACGATCATGAAGGTGTCGTCCGAGGTGCGTGCAAACTGTGGTAAATCAAACAAGGGGTGATGGTGACGAGGTAGACGATTCAAGATGAACTGTCCGAAGAACGTACCAAACGCCGCAAAGAGAATGGTGCACTCGTACATCACAGGGAATGGGAAGATTGGACTCCAATAGGGCTTACCACCTACAACGAGTGGGTAGTCGTAAGAATTCATGTACCAAGTGAGCAAGCAGCCAGTGATGAAACCGGTGACGCCACCAAGCAGTGTTAAGCGTGGCACCTTCGAGCGCGGCAAGCCCATGGCTTGATCCATACCGTGAATCGGGAAAGGTGTGTGAACGTCCCAGATCTTCCAGCCCGCATCACGCACTTTTTCAGCAGCGTGAAAGACGTCGGAAGGACTGCGGAAAGTGCAGGCGACACCGTGGATGCTTTCGTTGCGTTCGTTCATGGCAGTCGAGACGTCAGAATCAGTGGGCATGGGGATCGGCTTGTGGCGTGACCATCTTCACTTCAGCCATCGGCAGAAGTGGCAGGAAGCGCACGAAGAGAAGGAAGAGTACCGAGAAGAAACCAAAGGTACCGAAGAAGGTGAAGATATCCACGATGGTCGGGCTGTAGTAACCCCAACTCGAAGGAAGGTAATCATTCGCCAACGATGTCACGGTGATGACGAAACGTTCGAACCACATGCCAACGTTCACGAATAGACAGATAATCCAAACGAGGGCGTGGTTTTCGCGAATCTTCTTAAACCAGAACAGCTGCGGGGTGATCACGTTACACGAGACCATGATCCAGTAAGCCCAAGCGTATTGACCGAAAGCGCGATTAACGAAGGCGAACTTTTCGTAAGCATTGCCCGAATAAGCGGCGATGAAGAACTCCGTCGCATACGCGTAACCGACCATCGTGCCCGTGGCCAAGATGATCTTACACATGTTGTCGATGTGGTACTGATTGATCACATCGTGCAGACGGTAAATCGCACGCAATGGGAGCATCAAGGTGAGCACCATCGCGAAGCCCGAGAAAATCGCACCGGCCACGAAGTACGGCGGGAAGATGGTCGTGTGCCAGCCAGGAACATTCGAGACAGCGAAGTCGAACGAAACGATGGTGTGCACTGAAAGAACCAGAGGCGTCGAAAGACCAGCGAGCAAGAGGTACGCCATTTCGAAATTACTCCATTGGCGATTACCGCCGCGCCAACCGAGGGCGAGCACACTGTAAAACGCTTTGCGCCACCAGGTCTTCGCGCGATCGCGGATTGCACCGAGGTCAGGCACCATGCCCATGTACCAGAAGAGTGTTGAAACGGTGAAGTAAGTGGAAACCGCAAAGACGTCCCATTCGAGCGGTGAACGGAACTGAGGCCAGATACCGTTTTGGTTGGGCAGCGGGAATAACCACCAAGCAAACCAAACCCGACCGACGTGGAAGAGCGGGAAAATACCCGCACACATCACAGCGAAAATCGTCATGGCTTCCGCCGCGCGATTGATCGAGGTGCGCCACTTTTGGCGGAGCAGACAGAGAATCGCTGAGATCAACGTTCCAGCGTGGCCGATACCGACCCAGAAAACGAAGTTAACAATCGCCCAACCCCAACCAATCGGTGAGCGCAAACCCCACGTACCGGTTCCGGTTGAAACGAGGTAGAATAATCCTGCACCGGTGAACGACGCAATAAACAGCGCCACTGCGAAGGTGACTTTCCACCAAAGCGGCGTGGGCTCTTCGACGATGCCGCAAACCTTGTCGGTGATCCAATGGAAACCGCGGTCGTTCAGAATGAGCTTCGAACGTGGCAACTCGGCCGGGTTAACCCGATCCAAGATTTCCGGACGGTCAGTAGAATGTTCAGGGGCGTGAGCCATAGAAATAGTTTAGTTTATTTAGCGTGGGTTTCGTTAGCGGACTCGGAAGCACCGTGTGCAGCCGCACCATGCGACTCACCTTGGCCTTCGCGACCAATCATCTCCTTACGAGAGAGTGGCATGCGAATCGCACCAGGCATACGGCTATTAATGTTACGCAACTTCGCTTGGTAAGTGGTGCGTGGACGAGTATTCAAGTAAGTCAGAGCACCGTAAGTGCGATTCGAGGCCTTAGCCTTCGAAACGCGCGAATCGGGATCCGTGATATCACCAAACTCAATCGCTTCAGCTGGGCAGGCTTGTTGGCAAGCGACCAAGATAGTGCCGTCGGTGACCTTGATGTTGTCGGAATCTTTGGCGCGCACCTTGGCTTGAATCTTGGCCTCTTGAATACGTTGTACGCAGTAGGTGCACTTTTCCATGACGCCGCGCATACGCACGGAGACGTCAGGATTTTTCTGCATCTGTGGCAGATCGGCTGGATCCTTTGGCAATTTAGCCGGTCCGAGAGGGCCTTCGTAATAGTGACCGGCTTCGCGCTTATTGTAATCGAGGAAATTGAAGCGACGGACTTTATAAGGACAGTTATTGGCGCAATAACGGGTGCCGATACAACGATTGTAAGCCATCGTGTTGAGGCCTTGGTCGTCGTGTACGGTGGCGTTCGCTGGGCAAACGGTTTCGCAAGGTGCGTTTTCGCAATGCTGACAGGCCACACCCATGAAGGTGACTTGTGGATCTTCAGGAATAGCAGTGCCGGCTTGATCGCGTCCGTCGAAGAAGTATCGGTCGAGACGTAACCACTGCATATTGCGACCCTTCAGCACCTGATCGCGACCAACGACCGGAATATTATTTTCAGCCTGACAAGCGGTGACGCACGCGTTGCAACCGGTGCAAGTATTCAAGTCGATCGACATACCCCACTGCTGCAAGAGTGGGAACTTATCTTCGCTACCCTTCCAAACCGCAACGTTGGGAGCGACGGAGTGGTTAGGATGCTCATAAGCGGAATTACCACGCGGAGTGGTAATCGCTTTTTGCGCAGGCGACATGTTTTCGTCCTTACCGTAAACTGCAGGGGCGTGACCATCGATACCGAGCTTAGCAAAATTCTGATTGTTGTGCAGATCCTCCGCATTGCCTTCGCGTAAAATATCACGGCCTTCCATCGACCAGTGATCCTGCGAATTACAAACAGGGGCGGTCTCGCTCGTGAGCTCCAAACGCACACCGGTGCGTACCGACGGTGAAGCGGAACTTACAAAAGGATAAACGTTGAAGCCATTACCCACTACCCTGCCCTGCAGGCGATCGGGCACGCGAGTCGCAACGCGACCAGCAATGGAACGGCCGAAGCCTAATTGCAGACCAATCGTGAAATCGGCCATGCCTGGCATGATAAAGACGGGGCCCTTAATCGTGACGCCGTCTAAAGTTAATTTCGCAATGTGCGCGATGAGTTTACCATCGACGACTTCATTGATGTTGCGGTTCAACGCACCGATTTGGGTGATGACACCCGCACGTGGTTCAATCTCCAACTTCTTGGCCAACTTCGGACTGATGAGGATGACATTTTCCCAAGAGGTCTTCGACATGGGGTCGTGTGACTCAGCCAACCAACCGTTGTTCGCGTAAAGTCCGTCACCCGATTGCGTGCTCGGCAAGATACGAGCTTCTAATGCATCAAACGAAAGCGCTGGAGCCGCGAAGGTTAGAACGCCATCGAGGTTCACCATCGGACTCTGCTTCGCGAAACCGCTCGAAGCTAAAACACCTTCGGCCAACCAAGCCGCAAATGCAGTGTCGGAACGATCGGTGGAAAGTCCGTTGAAAGTTTCGCGCACCAACGCAAAGGGTTCGGAAGTGGAACCGGCAAACGGTGCCAAAATATCGAGTTCCGAAACCGTTGGGAACAAAGGCTCAATCATCGGCTGCACCGGCACGTAGCTGCCATCTAAGGTGCGACCGTCGGACCAGCTCTCAAGGTAATGTGATGCGGCGAGAATCGTACCGCCGACTGATTTCACCAGCGACGAAGTTTCATCAAACGCAGCACCGTGGTAGCCGAGACGAACGACAGTCTTGGCGGCCTTAACGGCTTTCGCAAAATCCACATCCGCAGGTGCATCGTAAACGGGGTTGCCGCCGAGAATGACTAAAGTTTCTGCAGGCTGAGCCACGAGGCTCGCGAGTGTGTCGGTACTTGCCGCAGGAACGGCCACATAACGCACCGCAGCACCGAGGGCAGCGTTCGCTGCGAAGACGGCACGATGGGCATCAGCCGAAAGGTGATTACCCGCGACAATCAAGGCAGTGTCCTTGGCCTTAACTAAATCGGCCACGCACTCGGTGATCCAAGTTTGGTCAACGCTCACGCCCGAAACTTTTTTACGCAAGGCATCCGCCGAAGAAGCGTTGCCGGTTTGCGTAAGAACTTCAGCGGCAAACAATGCGGCCAAAGCCGATAGGTGCGAAGCAGGTGCGCGCAGACGGTGATCCGCCGCAGCACCCGTCAAAGTGAAAGTCGATTCCACGACGTAGAGTCGGGTCATCTTATCGGCTTCGGCCGCAGTGTCCGCACGACGACCGGCCGAGTAGGCACGAGTGGATTCAACGGAGGCATCACCCTTACCCAAGAAATCAGATTCTAAACTGAGGATGCGACGGGCCTTAGCGAAATCAGGAAGTGGACGAACACCGAGTGCGAGCTCCGCAGTGTTCTGTACCACGGGAGTGTACTCAACGAAACGTGCTTTCGATAGCGAAGTTTTAAGCGCCGCGACTAAGCGTGCACGCGTCGGCGATGAAGACGGACGGGCCACGATGGCCAAGCCAGCGCCGCTGTTGGATTTTTGATTCGCGGCAATCGAACGCAGTAAATCGCGGGCTTCGTTGACCGAGAGGTTGGCGCCATTCGCACCAACCGAAACTTGAGCACGTTCAGGATCGTAGAGATCCAAGACACTCGCTTGAGCAAACTTCGAAGTCGCGGTGCCGTTAGCAGCGTGGCTGGGATTACCTTCGACCTTCGTGGGGCGGTGTTGATGCGTTTCAACAATGAGGGGCTGATTGGCCAGCTCGCCCGGGAAAGATGAAGCGTAATACGTGGCAACACCCGGAATCGTATTCTCGGGCTGTTTGCTGTAAGGCAGCGTGTGATTACGTGGCTCGCGGCAACCGGCTAAACCGAGACCCGCCAAACCAAAAGACGCACCCATCAACATCAGGAACTGACGGCGTTCAACGGAAGTAATGGCATCGGCACCATCCAAGAATTCACGCTCGGCGCGCGTGCGGAATTCAGGGGTCTTGTTGCGATCATCGAGGCTGCGCCAGTAGGACGGACCCGTGGCTTCGCCTGCTTGTGGAACGGGATGATGGAAAACTTTCTTGCTCATTGAAAAATAATTGGGGGATTAGCGGTGGCAACCAGAGCAGCTCTGGGGTGGGTTAACCTTCCAGTCGTGCACGAACTTCGTGCCTTGGGCGGATTGAGCGCCATCAGAACCAGCGGTCCAGGAAAGGTCGGTGACTTTATCCAGCGGACGAATCGCAAGCTCAGGATTGCGGTGACAATCCATACAGAATGACATGTTCAAAGATTTTTGCTGACCGACGACGACCTGTTGGTCGATACGACCGTGACATTCAACGCAACTGACACCGCGATTAATGTGAACGGCGTGATTGAAGTAAACGTAGTCAGGCACTTTGTGTACCTTCACCCAGCGCACCGCTTCACCCGTCTCCACGCTGCGACGAATCAAGGCCAACGCTGGGCTATCAGGCTTAACTTGGCTGTGACAATTCCAGCAGGTGTTCGATGTGGGTACGTTAGAGTGGCTCGAACGATCGACAAAGTTGTGGCAGTACCGACAATCCAAACCCAAAACAGAATCGGGACCGGCGTGGAACGAGTGATCAAACGCAACCGGTTGATCAGGAGTGTAACCCACATTCAAATACTTGTTCGTCGCGTACTCATTGATGCCCGCTACGACGACGAGGCCCGTCACCAAAAGACAAACTAGCACCTTGAACGGCAGCGCGTTAACGGAACCCTTAAAGAAATTTCCGTTCGGTGCCGGACTTTTTAAAAAATCGATGAGTTTGCGCATCAGGAATCGAGCAAGTGATTAGCGATTGGTTTGGCGTGGCACGGCACGCGCTTCGGGCACTGCCTGGCAGGGCTCAGGTGTGGCCGTCTTGGGTTGCGAGCTTTCGCTCGGAGCGGCGGCGCCCTTCGTGAACATTCCGAGGGTCACAACTGCGGCAAGCGTGGTGCCGATCTGAGTCAAAAAAGTCTGCCTGGATGTACGGTGCTCGCTCATAACAATTTTGCCTACAAGAACCACGAAACCCCCACCCCCTTCGCAAACCTAATTTTACAGCTTTTAAGTCGAGTTTTCGACAACCACACCCACCCAACTGTGCATAAACCTGTGCATAAACGCCTGAATAAGTTTATAAGTAACTGTATATAAATAGGATATGAGTTTTATATCTGCCTTATTTGTGTAAAAAATCCGTCAAAGGCGCCGTTTGGCTGTAACTATCTATTAGCAAAAGCGGTGACTAGCCCCGCTCGGGCTAATCACCGCAATGAACCGAAAGATTGGAGCAGCTTAGCGTGTGACCGACTTTACCGCGCTGCGCACGAGATCCACGAAGCTCTTAGCTTCCAACGAGGCGCCACCAATCAAGCCGCCATCGATGTCATGCTCCGCCAACAAGGCATCGGCATTGTCAGGCTTCATCGAACCGCCGTACAGAATCAGAATTCTTGCGGCGGTCTCTGGACCAAATTGTTGCGCAAGTAATTTGCGGATGAAGGCGTGCACTTCTTGTGCCATGGCAGGCGTCGCCGTCTTACCGGTGCCAATCGCCCATACCGGTTCGTAAGCGATGATGAGGCTTTCCGCTTTAGCCGCCGGCACACCGGCGACACCCAATTCAATTTGGCGACGCACCACTTCCATGGTCTGATTCGCTTCGCGCTCCGAAAGTAATTCGCCGACGCAAAGAATAGGCTTCAACGAAGCCGAGAGCGCAGCCAAGACTTTGCGATTCGCAAAAGCATCGTCTTCACCAAAAATACTGCGACGTTCGCTGTGTCCGATGATCACGTGCGTGACGTGTAAATCGCGTAACATCGAAGCGGAGATTTCACCGGTGAAGGCACCGCTGGTCTTGTCGTGAACGTTCTGTGCACCGAGGCCTAAGTGCGTGCCTTCGATGGCCGCACCGACCGCGGATAAAGCAGTGAATGGCGGGCATAAAACGACGTTTACGGAAGATTCAATACCCACCGCGGCGGCGAGGGCTTTGACGAGTTCGACGCCTTCGGTGGCGGTCTTATTCATCTTCCAGTTACCAGCAATGAGGGGAGTGCGTTTAGACATAGATTTTATAAATTAATTAAGAAAGGGCTTAGGCCGATAATGCCGCCACACCTGGCAAGGCTTTACCTTCCAAGTATTCCAGCGAGGCGCCACCACCGGTGGAGCAATGCGTGACCTTCGTATCGACGCCAAACTTCTTGGCGGCCGTGGCCGTGTCGCCACCACCGACGATGGTGATTGCACCGCGTTCGGTTGCTTTGGCGACCGCCGCAGCCATCGCCTTGGAACCAACGGCAAACTTTTCGAATTCAAAAACGCCACACGGGCCGTTCCAAATAATCGTACCAGCGCGACCAATCGCCGCTTCATAAAGCTTAATGGATTCAGGGCCGCCATCCATACCCTCCCATCCTGCAGGAATGCCGCCCGTCATCGTGGCAATCTGTGTATTCGCATCGGGCGAGAATTTATCACCGCAAAGGAAATCCGTCGGCAAGGTTACCTTCACGCCACGGGCCTTAGCCTTCTCTAAAAGTTCAGCGACAATCTTTGCGCCTTCAGCGTCGAAGAGTGAATTGCCGATTTCCATCCCGTCGCAAACTTTGCGGAAGGTGAACGACATGCCACCGCCGATGATAATCTCGTCAGCTTTTTCAATGAGGTTACGGATCAATGGAATTTTATCCGCAATCTTTGCGCCACCGAGAATCGCCAGTAAGGGACGCTTTGGATTATTCAAAACGATATCAAAGGCCTTGAGTTCCGCTTCGAGCAGGAAACCTGCGGCTTTACGGGGTAAATTGACTCCTACCATCGAAGAGTGGGCACGGTGTGCGGTACCGAAAGCATCGTTCACATAGATATCTCCCAAGCGCGAGAGCGAGGCGCGGAATTCAGCCACCTTAGCAGGATCGGCCTTCATGCTCGTGCCGTCTTCGAGTTTCACTTTGCCTTCCTCTTCAATGTGGAAGCGGAGGTTTTCGAGTAAGAGCACTTCGCCGGCCTTGAGCGACTTCGCTGCGGCTTCGGCTTCGGCACCGACGCAGTTCGCGACAAACTTCACGGGGCGACCTAAAAGTTTTTCTAACTCAGCCGCTACGGGACGGAGGGAGAATTTCTCAACTACTTTACCATCGGGACGACCTAAGTGCGACATCAGCACGACCGAGGCACCGCCCTCGAGCAGAAAACGAATGGTCGGCAAGGCGGCCGCAATACGCTGAGTATTGGTGATGACCCCGGTTTTCTTGTCCTGAGGGACGTTAAAGTCGACGCGCACCAGGGCGCGTTGACCAG
>CAIVVQ010000120.1 GCA_903909465.1 uncultured Opitutia bacterium
CACGCTTGATGATTTCAAAAAAAGTACAGTGAGAGTCTTGGTTGCTACCGATATTGCGGCACGCGGTATCGATATCGACGCATTGCCACATGTGGTCAATTTCGAACTTCCCAACATCGCCGAGGATTATGTTCACCGTATCGGACGTACGGGCCGTGCCTCTGCGGAAGGCGAAGCGTACACACTCTTTTCTCCCGACGAGTTGCACCACATGCAGCAAATCGAACAGTTACTCGGTCGCCCTATCGAGCGTCGTAAACTCGAAGGCTTCCGTTATTTCTCCGAGCCGATTCTGACTCCAGGTGGAGCCAAGGCTGCGGTGTCGCGTAAGCGCAATCGGTAAAGTGCAGCCAACCCACCACGAAACTTTCATGCGACGGGCCATTGAACTGGCACGTCAAGCATGGGGTCAGACGCACCCGAATCCCATGGTCGGTGCGGTCATCGTCGAGGATGGAAAAATTGTTGCCGAAGGTTATCACGCCCAAGCGGGTGCCCCGCATGCGGAAGTGATGGCGCTGCGCGCATTGGGTCGATCCCCAACCGCACAGTCGGTGCTCTATGTCACGCTCGAGCCGTGTTGCACGCATGGCCGCACGCCGCCGTGTGTCGATGCGATTGTATCGGCAGGCATTCGTCACGTGGTACTCGGTGCCAAAGACCCCAATCCACAACACGCAGGGAAGGGCATCGATATTCTGCGTCAACGCGGTGTCGCTGTGACGGAAGGTGTGCTGGCCGATGATTGTGCAGACCTTAACTTAATCTTTAATCACTGGATTGTTCACCGTCAGCCCTTCGTCGCCTTAAAGGTCGCCTCGACGATGGACGGTCGATTGGTCAATCGCGATAAAGCTCAACCATTCATCACGGGTGAATTAGCCCGTGCTGATGTGCAATTGTGGCGGAGGTTTTTTCCCGCGATTGCCGTGAGCGTGAATACTTTGTTGGCCGATAACCCTCGTCTGACTTCACGCCTGCCTGGAAAAGAATCCTGTCCACGTCGGTTTGTGTTGGATCGAAATTTTCGCTCCGCCGGAAAAGTCGGATTGAATTTATTCCAAGATGCTTACCGCGATCGCACGGTGGTCGTCGGACTGAAGAGCGCCGCGAAAGCTTCCGATCTGAGTTGGTATGAGGCGGAGGGGATTAATGTTTGGCTAATCGATGGCCCGAATGAAAACTTCCTAATGAATTGGGTCACGCGCTGCGCCCATGATTCTATTTACGGAATCCTCATCGAGGCTGGCCCGACTTTGGCCGCTGGTGTTCTTGCCGAGGATTTAGCCGATTACCTTTTTGCTTATTATGCGCCGAAGCTTTCGGGGAATACCGATTCGCCGCCGTGGATCGAAGGCGATATGCCCCAACTTCAGTCATCGCGTACTCGAGTCATCGGGCAGGATGTGCTTTTTCGTGGCTACCTGGCCTAACAGGGTCGGTTTGTGGTGAGCGGTGGTGTAATTGTCCTAAAATTATAAACCTGCCTTAGAACCGATTTTTAGGGCGGTAACAGGGTATTTGGAGGGGTGAGGGGCCTCCCGCTACCTTTTTGGCTCGACTTTTCAAGGAAAAGTTTAGATAAAGGGCATCCGTCTCCCTGGTGTATCAGGGCCTCGCCTTAACCACTTTAACACTAAACACTTATGGCAGAAAAAACATCCAACTCACTCCGTAGAGAGAAGCCCTCATTTACGGCCCTTATCGAGAAAAAGCGTGATGGAGGCGAGTTCAGCGCCGACGAGATCCGTCAGATCGTTGATTCGGTCATGGATGCCGAAATGCCCGAGGCGCAACAAGCCGCTTTGGCGATGGCCATTTTCTTCCGTCAGATGTCGGCCCAAGAGACTGCCATGCTCGCTGAAGAGCTTCGCCTCTCGGGTGACGTCATTGACCTGGATCGTATGACCCAGCCTAAAATCGCCAAGGTTTCCACTGGCGGAGTAGGCGACAAGACTTCGATGGTGCTCGGTCCTCTCGGTGCCGCTGCCGGCGTGATTATGCCAGGCATGAATGGTAAGGACGAAGAGTTCTGCATCACGACCGTTGAAAAGCTTTCTTCGATTCCTGGTTTTAAAGGAAAAGTTACACTCGAACAATTCCGTCAACAACTTGAACGCGTGGGTTGTGCTCTCACCGAACAGTGTGCCGAAGTCGCACCTGCCGACGATTTACTCTACGCGCTCCGTCAAAAGACCGGCACGATTCCTTCGCTGCCTTTAATCACGGGAAGTATTCTTTCCAAGAAACTCGCAGAAGGATGTGAAGGCCTCGTTATCGATGTGAAGTGGGGCAACGGCTCATTCATTCGCGATCTCGAACAAGCCAAGCAATTAGCTCGTATTATCACTCGCGTGGCTCGTTCACTCAATCGTAAGTGCGTTGCCCTCGTTACCGATATCAATCAACCCTTAGGCGATTCTGTCGGCACGGGATTAGAAGTTTTAGAAGCCGTTCGTCTGTTGAAGGGCGAAGGCCCCGAAGACCTGCAAGACCTCGTACTCAAGCTCGGCATGGAAGTCGTACGCCTCGCTGGTGTGGCGGGCTCCACGCTCTCTGCTAAACAAACCGTTGAGAAGCACCTTAAGGATGGTTCGGCACTCGAGAAATTCAAAGCCATGGTGCGTGCCCAAGGCGGCAAGACCGATTGGATCGACGATCCTTCGAAATTCCCTCACGCCAAATTTATTCGCAAACTCCCTGCGCCTAAGCGTGGTTACGTTCACACCATTGATGCCGGTAAGATTGCTCAAGGTGTGCGCATTTTAGCGATGCAGAAGGATGGCACGCTCGATCCATCAGTCGGTGTGACTGAGATTCGCAAAGTCGGAACGCAAGTGAAGCAAGGTGAGCCCCTCATCATGATTCACTATAATGACGAAGCTAAAGTGGATCAGGCTTTGCCTTATTTCCGCGACGCTTATCGTCTCGCCCCGAAGCGACCCAATATGCCGCCGCTCGTTGTCGAGCGCGTTGCGTAAAACAAAAGGCCGTCATTCGACGGCCTTCTTGTTGGTTGTTTAAAATCTAGCACATTCTCGTTACTAGATATGGTGGTTGCTTAAACTGACTGCGCGGTCACGCCATTTGTGGATGCGGCAAGTTTTAACCATAGCATTATTATCTTTTTTTGGGGTAACTCGCGTCTCGGCGGCCACCATTCAGATTGTTTGCGACAACGACTTCGCAGTTTTTGCCGGTACCAATAGTTCAATTTCACGTTTAGTTTACCAAAATAATGTGGGGTGGCAAAATCAAGCAGCAGATGCCCTTGCTTTTGACTTCAATCTGCAAAATGGCGAAACAGACTTTTACTTACTGGCAATGGATGCCCCCGTTGGTTTTTGGTCGAATGGTGCGATCTATGGGTCATTCAATGGAGTAAATATTTTAGACTTAGCCGTGGTACAGCAAAGTAGTGACCTTAGTTCGTACCTCTCCGGGTACTCGAGTAGTGTTGATGCTATATCCGATGGTTCCTTCTCTGTAACTCTAACGGAGGTACAGGGGGCATTGGGAAATTTAACATGGTTTACGCCTTCACCATCATTTTTTTACGGAACTCCATCGTTTAGTCTCGGGTTTAGCCAAGCCAACTTATTTAAATTCACTGCCGATTCAGTGAGTGTATCGCAAGTACCTGAGCCTTCTACCTATGGTCTCGGCTTAGCCGGTTTAGCGATAGCCTTTGCTGCTGTTAGTCGCCGCCGCAAGTAAACGACGCGTGCGTTGAGAAGATAGGTTGTCGACGGTGGTGCGTGTGCCGCGTGGAGAGCGGGCACGACGCAGTCGCGCCCCTACCTACTTAGGCGAGGCCGCGTTTAGTGGCTTGGGCGAAGGCGATAAAGGAATCAACGATCCGATTCCTACCTTCCGTTTTCGCTTTTTCGATGGCTTGCGATGTATTCAATCCGTCGCGGTAGAAAAGTTTGTACATGTTTTTCGCTGCACTGACTTCCTCGGGCGAAAATCCGGCGCGCGTGATGCCAACGGTGTTAACCATTTTGGTTTCGGCGGGATTACCATCCGCAATCATGTAAGGGGGGACGTCTTGCACGCACTTCGAACAAGCGGCAAGCATGGCGTAATCGCCGATACGACAGAATTGATGGATGCCAGCATTCCATGCGATGTTAACGTGATTGCCAACATGGACGTGGCCCGCGACCGCAGAGTGGCTGGAGATAACGACGTGGTTGCCGATTACGCAATCGTGGGCGATGTGAGAGTATGCGAGGAGAACGTTGTCATCGCCGAGAATCGTCCATTCGCCTTCTTGAGTGCCGGAGTGGACGCTGACGTATTCACGGAAAGTATTGCGGGCACCGATGCGCAGTCCGGGTTTACCAGGGCGGGCTTTGAGATCCTGAGTGCGACCGCCGATAAGTGCGTAGGGGAAGACTTCGCAATTAGGCCCGAGTTCGGTGAGCCCTTCGACGGTGGCGTGGTGGTGGATGGTGCAACCCTCGCCGAGGGTAACATCGGCACCAATGAACGCATAGGCACCGACGGTGACGCCTTTGGCTAGCTTGGCACCATCTTCAATGATGGCGGTGGGA
>CAIVVQ010000121.1 GCA_903909465.1 uncultured Opitutia bacterium
ATCCACGCGTCTTGCTAATGGATGAACCTTTTTCTGCCTTGGATGCTTTAACGCGCGATCAACTTTACGGCGACTTACAAAAGATTTTTACGAAGCGAAAGAAAACGATTATTCTCGTGACACATAATATTCGTGAGGCGGTGTGTTTGGGTGATCGCGTCGTCCTGCTTTCTCCGCACCCCGGACGCATCCGCGAAGTATTTGAAATCAATTTACCGCGCCCCCGTCGGATCAACGACCCCGAGCTAGCTTCGTTGGCAGCCAAAGTAACAGACGCATTATCCTCACACCTTAAAGACGGATTAAATGGAGGGGCCCATTCGTAAATGAAACTCCCACGTCCAGTTATCCCAACCATTCTAGCCCTCGTCTTCTTGGGCGCATGGGAATGGTTTGTTCAGACCGGTCATGTAAATGAAGTACTGGTTCCGGCGCCTTCGCATATTTTCAAGTGGTTCTATGAATCATTAACTACGGGCGAATTATTATCGGCCACATGGGTGACGATGCGTCGACTCATGATCGGTTTCGCAATCGGCGCCGCACTTGGCGTTCCGCTGGGCGCATTGTGTGCGCGTGTGCGCTGGATCCGAGACACGCTCGGCGTATTGGCGTTGGGTCTGCAGACTTTACCATCGGTGTGCTGGGTGCCTTTGGCCTTACTCTGGTTTGGCCAAGAAGAATCGGCCGTACTCTTTGTCGTCGTGATGGGCACCGTTTGGGCGGTCGTGATTGCAGTGCAAGAATCGGTGCTCTCAGTGCAGCCCCTTTATTTACGTGCAGGTATGACGATGGGGTCGAAGGGTTGGCACATGTGGTCGCACGTGATTTTCCCTGCAGCTCTACCTGGCATTGTCAGCGGCATGAAACAGGGCTGGGCTTTCGCGTGGCGCTCGTTGATGGCCGCCGAAATCTTCGTCGTGATTCTTACAGGCTTTGGTTTGGGCTCATTATTGCACGCCGGTCGCGAACTCTTACGCATGGACCAGGTCATGGGCGTGATGGGTGTGGTGGTTGGAGTTGGGCTTCTGGCAGACGTAATTTTCTTTGCGCCCTTAGAGCGTTGGTTGCGTCGTTCCCGTGGTTTAGAGCGTTAAACGTTGCCGCACACTTTCCTCCTCGCCCTTTGCAGGCGAATGTAACTATGCTTCGATTTCATGTTTATCGACGAAGCCAAAGTTATTTTGAAATCAGGAGCCGGTGGCCAAGGCTGCGTGAGCTTCCGTCGTGAAAAATTCATTCCTAAGGGCGGACCCGATGGTGGTAACGGCGGCAAGGGTGGGGACATCGTTTTACTTTGTGACCGTAACGAAGGCGACCTGCAGAATTATCGCTGGCAGCCTCACCGCAGTGCCCGCAATGGCACGCCAGGTATGGGCCGTCAGTGTGCAGGCCCTAACGGTGAAGACTTAATTTTACCCGTACCTCCTGGTACGCAGGTGGTGGATGATGTCAGCGGACGTTTACTCGCTGAGCTCACCGAGCACGGTGAAAGTGTTATCCTTTTAGCCGGCGGCAAAGGCGGCCTCGGCAATATGAATTTTAAGAGTTCGGTTAATCAAGCGCCACGACGGACGACTCCCGGTTATCCAGGCGAAACCGGCACCTATCGTTTCGTTCTTAAGACGATCGCGGATATTGGTTTGGTCGGTTACCCGAACGCCGGTAAATCTTCGCTGACCAATATGCTTACCGCGGCCCGCCCTAAGATGGCGCCGTATCCTTTCACCACGCTGCACGTAAATGTCGGTGTGATTGAGTACCCCGAAACACATGGCCGAATTTTCATGGCCGATATCCCAGGACTAATTGAAGGTGCGCACGAAAACCGCGGCCTGGGTCACCAATTCCTCCGTCACATCGAACGCTGTACCTTGCTGGTGTTTATTATCGATATGGCGGGCAGCGAGAATCGTAAGCCCTGGGATGATCACCGTATTTTAGAGCGTGAATTACGTCTGTATTCTCCTGTTCTGGCGACCAAGCCACGCATCATTGTGGCCAATAAGATGGACCTACCTAAGGCCGCGGAGAACTTGATTCTCTTTAAGCAAAAGGTGAAGGACATGGTCATTCCGATTTCTTGCTACACGCGCGAAGGTGTGGATGAATTCTTGGCCAAACTTTGGAAAGCCGTGAAAGGTTCGCCTGCCGATCGTCCGAAGCCGCCCGTATTGGCCGCAATCACTGAGCCTAAGAAGAAGAAAGTTGTCCGTGCGGTGGTTAAAAAGAAACCTGCCGCCAAGAAGCTTAAGGCTAAGAAGTCGGCACCTAAGAAACTTATTTCTAAGAAAGCTAAGTCTGCTGCTAAGAAAGTCGTTCGTCCTAAAGTTAAGTCGACGAAAGCGACCAAGAAAAAGTCGAAGCGCTAATTATTTCCTTTCCGCAGGCACTTCGCGGAAGGTCAGCGACTCCGAGTTGAGGCAGTAACGAAGTCCCGTGGGCTTGGGTCCGTCTTCAAACACGTGCCCGAGGTGCCCATCGCAACGTGCACAAAGGATTTCGGTGCGGATCCAGCCGTGACTATCGTCCGCAAGGGTCGCGACATTTTGCGGTGAAATCGGACGAAAGAAACTGGGCCAGCCAGTGCCGGAATTGAATTTAGCGTCGGAAGTAAAAAGCGGAAGGTCGCAGCAAACACAGTAATAAACACCGTGCTTCTTATTATCTAAGAGGGTGCCGCAGAAAGGGCGTTCGGTGCCTTTACCGCGTGCGATTTGATATTGTTCGGGAGTGAGTTGCTTGGCCCAAGCTGCGTCGGACTTCACAATTTTATCAACCGACTGCGGTGCCCCGATTTGTCCGGGTGTGGTTTCGAGTGTGACTAAGACTTTAGAAGTTGCAGGCATGGGTTCGGCGGAAAAAGTTGTAAGCGGAACGAGGGCGAGGACGGCCCAGACGATGCGCCGACTGAATAACATTAATTAAATGACTTACCACAGCCGCATGTGCTGGCGGCATTCGGGTTGCGAACTTCAAAGCCTTTGCCGTGAAGGCCGTCATCAAAATGCACGGTCGAACCGTCGAGGTAGGTGTGACTGGTGGGATCGATGAGAATCTTGATACCTTGGCTTTCGAATTCGAGGTCGTTGTCTTTTCGCACATCGAAGGACATGCCGTATTCAAAACCCGAGCAACCGCCGGTCTCGACGAGCACGCGAAGGGTGGAGGCCGGATTGGCTTGCTGGGCGTGCAAGGACTTAACTTGAACGGCAGCGGCTTCGGTGAGGTGAATCATAGTATCAATTTTGTCAGACTGGAGGCGGAGTCAAGTGAGGTGGGTGAATGCTTACAACTCGCAGGTTTGCTGGGTTTCACGGGTGGGGCGGGCGATGAGTCCGCGGTAGGGTTCCTCGGGGTAGGCTTCAGCGGCACGCGTACCGACCAGGTGTGCATCGCAGCACTTTAAAAGGTCGGCCAACGTTTCAGTGCGGCGCATGTCGTGGAGGAATTTCCCGTCCGCATCGATGGCGAGTCCGATGAAATTCAAAAACTTCTTTAATCGCCCCGCCTGTTTTTCTGTCGCCTTGGCGGCATCACAACATTCATCAGCCAGTTCTTGAATGTAGATGCGCACATCGTTCAAGGTCGGTTGAAATCTCGGTAGGTTTTGTTGAGCCTCGCGCCATTGACGGAAGATCCACGGATTGCGAATGGCATGACGACCCATCATCATGCCCAGAGCCCCGGTCTTGGTAATTAAGTCCGATGCTTTGGTCGCTGAGACGACATCGCCATTGGCGATGACCGGGCAGGGGACAGATTTTACGGCATGGGCAATGGCGGTATAATCCACCTCCGACCAGTAAAGTCCTTTCACGGTGCGACCGTGCACGGTGAGTAAATCCACTTTGTGTTTCGCGATGAGTTCTAAAATGCGGTCAAAGTTTTCCATGCCATCGAAACCGATGCGCATCTTGACGGTGAAGAGTCCGTCGATTTCCTGACGCATGGCATGCAGGATTTCATCAATCTTTGCAGGGTCGCGCAGCAGGCCACCGCCCACGTTTTTGCGGTAAACTTTAGGCGCCGGGCAGCCCATGTTTAAATCAATGCCCGCAACGGGTAGGGCTTTGAGTAGATGGATGGTGCGAATGATGTGGGGTGTGTCTTCGCCAATGATTTGGGCAAAGACGGGTCGGCCCGTGCCATGGTTCACGATTGAATCGACGATGTGCTTCTCGAGCGTCGAGGTTTCATGCACGCGAAAATATTCAGTGACGAACCAATCGGGTGCTCCACGTCGACCGATGACACGCATGAATCCAGTCGTGGTCACATCCTGCATCGGTGCGAGCACCGAGGGCCGCGTTCCGGTGATGATGTAAGTGGGCAGGGCAGTGCTCACGGTTGCTTGCGGAGTCGGGCCAGTGTCTCCGCCATATCTTCACAAATCTCGATAACGGCGCGGAGGATGTAGACGGGGCGCTTTGCTTTAATTGCTAAAATTAAAGCGTCACTCGGGCGGGCGTCGACTTCCGCGACCTTGCGGGCGACAGGTCCGTCTTGTTTGAGAATAACGCGGGCAAAGAAGACGCCGTCTTTAACTTCAACGATGGCGACTTGTGCGATGGTGGCATCGAGACCGAGAATCAGTTGCAGCATGAGATCGTGCGACTGCGGACGTTCGGGCTGCTTGTCGTTCTGGGCGGCTTGGAGGACCTCGCCAATCATGGCATCGACCTGGATGACGATCGTCTTGACGGCCGTTACTAAGAAAACTGCAGTCCCTCCCTTGGTCGGAATGACTTCGATGGCGGTAACGGGAATAGCCTCAACCATACTCATAGGCATTCACCTTTGCCTAGTCGCAGGTTTCCGCAAGCCTGACCGTGAACAAAAGTTCGAGGTGAGCCCTTGAAATCTGGCTTAATTCGGGCACTGTGCGGTGGTGCACCCATTTCTCAAAAACGATTTTCTCTTCGATTGGAGTCAGCTCCGGGTGGATGCCGTGGAATCCGACATTCGAGCCGCATTAAAAACGGCCCAAGAAAATATTGAGGGATTCAAAGCCCTTAAGTCCGCCGAATTAAATTACGCTTCAGTGATGTTGGGTTTTGAGAATACCACGCGTGACCTTTCACGTGCCTGGGGCCTGGTGAGTCACTTAGATTCAGTGATGAACTCGCCCGAGCTGCGCAAAGCGTACAATGCTTTGTTGCCCGAAGTGACGGCGTTCTACACGGCGCTAACTTTGGATCCGGAGATTTGGAAAGTTTTTAAAGCGTTTGCGGCGACGGCAGAAGCCAAGGCATTAACTGGCATACGCCAACGTTTCCTAAAAGAAACACTGCTCGACTTCGAAGAGAATGGGGCCGATTTAGCGGTAGAACAAAAAGCGCGCCTCACCGAAGTGAATGCGCTTTTAGCCGAGAAGACGCAGAAGTATTCGGAAAACGTTTTGGATTCCACCAATGAATGGGACCTTTATATTACAGATGAAAAACGCTTAGCAGGCCTCCCGGCGAGTGCGTTGGCGGCGGCCAAACAATCGGCCACCGCGAAGGAGCGACCCGAGGCCTGGCGAATCACTTTACAACAGCCATCAATTTTCCCTGTTCTCCAATACGGCGAAGACGCCACTTTACGCCAGCAATGTTGGGAGGCTCTGACGCAGGTGGGTTTGAAGGGTAAGTGGGACAATACTTTACTAGTCGCCGAGATTTTAGCGCTGCGTGATGAAAAGGCCCAGTTGTTGGGTAAGAAACACTTTGCCGATTTCACTACGGCGCGCCGTATGGCGCAATCAGGTGCCAATGCATTGCGCTTCATTGAAGACATGGCGAAACGGATTCGTCCGAAGTTCTTAGTCGAAGTGGACGAGCTCGAAGCCTATCGCGCCAAATGCGAGAAGAATGCGGTGCGCGTATTGCATCCGTGGGAGTTTGGATTCTATTCCGAAAAAATGCGTCGCGAGATGCATGGGTTTGACGATGAAGCCTTACGCCCCTGGTTTCCAGTAGATGGCGTGATTGCGGGAATGTTTAAACTCTTTGGTAATTTATTTAGCATTCAGGTTAAAGCGCGTGACACTTTCACGGTCGATGCAGTAGGAAAGAAGATCGTGCAACGCGCGGCGGAACCACGCGTTGAAGCTGAGCCGGTTTCGGTCTGGCACCCACAGGTTCGTTTTTACGAAGTGTACGACGGGGCCCGTCATTTGGGCTCATTCTACACCGATTGGTTCCCGCGGGAATCAAAGCGCGGCGGGGCCTGGATGAATTTCTTCCGCACGGGCGGGCCCCGTCCCGATGGAACTTTTGCACCGCACCTTGGTTTGATGTGCGGGAATTTTACACCGCCGGTGAATGATCAGCAGGCCCTGTTGACGCATGACGAAGTCACCACCGTCTTCCATGAATTCGGTCATTTGTTGCACCACCTTTTATCCGAGGTCGAAATCGAATCGCTCTCAGGTGTGCGCGTGGCATGGGATTTCGTAGAACTCCCTTCGCAAATTTTAGAGAACTGGTGTTGGGAAGAGGAATCGTTGGCGCTGTTTGCCCGTCACCACCAAACGGGAGAACCCTTGCCCTCGGAGTTATTGCACAAGCTTGATGCCGCCGCGAATTTCCGGGCTGCGACGACTTGCATGCGTCAATTGTGTTTCTCGAAGTTAGATCTCGACCTGCATTTGCGTGCCAAGGAATTAAAAGGGGCGGATCTGGATGCGCATTGGAATGACGAGTTGGGTTCGTGGCAGCCGCGGACGACGCGGAGGTTGCCCGCAATGGCACGTCGATTCACGCATCTCTTTGGCGATGCCACGGGCTATGCCGCTGGCTATTATTCTTATAAGTGGGCCGAGGCCTTGGAGGCCGACGCCTTTACCCGTTTCCTTAAAGAGGGAGTCCTGAACGCCAAGGTTGGTCGCGAGCTGCGGGATAAGGTTTTGGCTAAGGGCAACTCTGCGCCAGCCGAGAAGCTCTTTCACGATTTTATGGGTCGGGATTTGGACCCCGAAGCCGTGTTGGTGCGGGACGGTTTGGCCTCGTAAAACAGGGCTCGGGGTGGGGGACGTGTGAAGAAGTAGCCATTCTGACTTATTCCCCTTGCAGGGAAGCCCTTTTTCCTATGCGTAAGGCATTTACAGATGAAATTACGTAACATCGCAGTCATTGCCCACGTCGACCATGGCAAAACGACCTTAACCGACCGCCTCCTTTATCAGTCTGGCATGTTCCGTGCCGAAGACCTCGACAAGCTCGCAGGCGGTCAGCACGGGCTCATCATGGACTCGGGCGACCTCGAGCGTGAACGCGGTATTACCATCACCGCTAAGAATTGCTCCATTCGCTGGACCGATCCTCGTAATAAGGACGAATATAAAATTAACCTCATCGATACGCCAGGCCACGCCGACTTCGGTGGTGAAGTGGAACGCGTATTGAATATGGCCGACGGCTGCTTACTCGTCGTTGACTCTTTTGAGGGCCCCATGCCGCAAACCCGCTTCGTACTCTCGAAGGCCTTGGCCCTCGGTTTGAAGCCGATTGTGGTGGTGAACAAGATTGATAAAGCTTCGGCTCGTCCGGATGCCGTGGTGAATGAAATTTTCGACTTACTCGTGGCGCTCGACGCTCCCGAGTCGGCCCTCGACTTCCCAGTTGTGTACGCATCGGGTCGCGATGGTTGGGCAACGGTTGATCGTGCGAAGACCGAAGAAGGCAAACGTCCGAAGGACTTGCTCGAACTCTTTTACGCCATTGTAGATCATATTCCTGCCCCTTACGCGGAAGGTTCTTCGCGTGGTGCTGCTGCCGGTTTCAAGAGTCGCGAAGAAGCGCTCGCGAACCCCCTGCAAATCATGGTCACAGCGATTTTATACAGTGATTACGTGGGTCGAATTGCAGTGGGCCGCGTAACTGCCGGTAGCATCAAGCCTGGTATGCCAGTGATGATGATTAACCGTGCCGGTGAACAATTTAAACAACGCACCCTCGAGGTCGAAGTCTTTGAAGCGCTCGGTCGCGTGAAGGCCGAAGAAGTTACTGCCGGCGACATCTGTGCCGTGGTGGGTTTAGAGCATGTAGAAATTGGTGCAACGATTGCGGACATTGAAAACCCGAAGCCCATGCCTCCGGTTAAGGTCGACGAACCAACGGTGACGATGGCGTTCCGCGTGAACGATTCACCTTTTGCTGGTCGCGATGGAAAATTTGTTACCGGTCGCCAAGTCGGTGAGCGTCTGATCAAAGAATTAGAAAAGAATGTCGCCCTTCGCGTGGAGCGCGAACCTGGAGCCGATGCGTTCCAAGTTTCCGGTCGTGGCCTGATGCACTTAGGCGTGTTAATCGAAACCATGCGCCGTGAAGGTTATGAACTTTCGGTTGGTAAACCGCAGGTCATCATGAAGCAAATCGACGGCAAGGAATGCGAGCCAGTGGAAACATTGGCCGTGGATTGTCCTGAAGCTTCTCAGAGCGATGTGATGGCCCTCGTTTTAAGTCGTCGCGGCGAATTGCGCTCGATGGATGCGAAGGCTGGCACCAGTGGCTGGATTCACATGGAATTCAAAATCCCTTCCCGTTCGCTCTTCGGTCTGCGCACGTTGATGCTTACCACCACGCGTGGTGATGCGGTCATGTACCACAATTTATTGGGTTATGAGCCAGTTCGGGGCGATGCCCCTCGTCGCGCTGCGGGTGTGATGATCGGCGGAGAGGGAGGTCAAGTCACCTCTTACTCACTCGACCGTTTGTACGACCGTGGTGACTTCTTCGTGAAGCCAACCGATGAAATTTACATGGGGCAAATTGTGGGCGAGCACTGTAAGGATAATGACCTCGAGATTAATCTCGTGATCAATAAGAAGCTCTCGAACGTGCGTGCCTCGGGTTCCGATGACATGGCGAAGATCAAGCCCATGCGTCAGATGTCCCTCGAAAATTGCTTAGAGTATATCGAGTCCGACGAGTTAGTGGAAGTAACCCCTAACTTCATCCGGATGCGCAAGCGTTACCTCACTGAAAACGAGCGTAAGCGTTTCGGTAAGCAGTAAGCTTATTAAACGAAGAGTTTAAACTGATGGCCACCGTCCGCGAGGATGGTGGCTTTTATTTTCCAGTGTTTCTTGGGGAGGCGACTGGCTACTTTTTCGGGCCACTCGATCACGACATTCCAGGGCGAGCGCGCGATATCCCAAACCAGTAAATCATCAAAGTCTGTAGGGTTATTTAATCGGTACGCATCGACGTGCATGAGCTGTCGCGTACCTTGATAAACATTAAGTAGGGCAAAGGTGGGACTCGTGACATCATCGGCGATACCCAGACCGCGAGCAAGGCCGCGTACAAAGGTCGTCTTGCCCACGCCGAGGTCGCCTTCGAGGGTGAGCACGGTATCAGCGGGCAATAGTTGAGCGAAGGTTTCGGCTGCCTCATTCGTTTCGTCGCCCGAATAAGTCACCACGCCTGTTTGCCAGGATGAAAGGATTTGGGGTGTGCCCATTTTAATTAAAATTAATAAACCCCTGTGCCCACTTGATGCCAAAGACTGCTAGGTTGCGGACGATGTGACCCCAATAGGAGGGCGCCATTGACCGATTTTTATTTAAGGGATTGAAGCGACCCAAATAGAGCCAGATTGAAATAATGAATGCGAAGAGCGTGCTGATTTGTCCTTTTGTTTCGCTCACGCCGAAGCCGTGGATCAGGGCAAAAATAACCGAGCCGATTAAAATCACGGCAAGGAGTTTGATGCCCGATAAATGGTCGGGAGCGGCGAAGCCACGAAAGACGGTTTCTTCGACAATGGCGGCGCCCATCATGGCGAATAAGTAAACCGCTGGTAGGTGGGATTGGGACGCGGTGACACCGAAGCGTTTTTCCACGCAGGTTTCGGCAATGGTGATAAGGATAACGCCTGCAATGATGATGAGGGTGGAGCCGACTGGTGTGGTTGTAGTACCGGGCCAAAAGGATTCACCTTCACCCGTTTTCTGGCGGCGTTTATATTCGCGTCGCCAGCCCCAGACGACGCCAAGTCCAAGGAAAAAATAGAATAAGTCGGTTAAAGCTTCGGTGCTCATGGATGTGAATCAATTAGCTAAGGTTATCGTCCTTGAGGTATTTCTCGGTGATAATGCTGATGAGGTGATCGCGGGCCTCTTGGACGTTGTCCACATGGTGGTAGAGTGCGCGGTCTTCGGGGGAAATCATGCCCCACTCGTGGAGGACTTCGAAGTTTAAGAATTTTTTCCAAAAATCTGAGCCGTAGAGTAAAATCGGGAAGTGCTTCTTGGTTTTACCGGTTTGGATTAACGTTAACATTTCGAAGAGCTCATCGAACGTTCCAAAACCACCAGGGAAGGCGACCAGTGCTTTGGCTAAATAGAGGAACCAATACTTGCGCACGAAGAAGTAGTGAAACTCTAGGTCCAACTCAGGGGTGACGTAGATATTATGTTCTTGTTCGAAGGGTAGACCGATGCCGAGTCCGACGGAGCGACCGTTGGCTTCTTTGGCACCGCGGTTGGCTGCTTCCATGATTCCGGGTCCACCGCCTGAGCAAATTAGAAACCGTTGCCACTCGGGAAGGCTCATCGACCACTTTGTCATTTCGTAAGCGAGCTCGCGACAGGCCTCGTAGTAAGGCGCGCTGCGCAGATTCATTTCTGCGATGTGTAAGCGAGCCTTCGCTTCTTCGGCCGAGAAGGTGCCCTTGGCGATACCGGCCTGCAGGTCGGCCATTTGTGATTTCGCTTTCTCGAGTGGGAGGGTGCGGGCGGAGCCGAACATCACGACCGTGTTGCGTACCCCGAATTTTTTAAAGCGGTGATAGGGCTCGGTAAGCTCGGCCATCACGCGCAGGGTCCGGGCTTGGGGGCTGAGGAGGAACTCCTGATTCTGATAGGCCTTGGCGGGAGGGGGGCGGAGCTTGCCTTTCTCTGGACTCATTAGGTCTATCTTTGCACAGATTTGGCTTCTGCCAAGGCGGGAAGTGTGGGGCTTGACAGTCATGGCGGGGTACCCTTGGCTATTTCTTTAAACGCCATGCATCCTACGTATCGCCCATCCAAAATCTCCCGTGCTCGTAAGTGCGGTTTCCGTGCCCGTTCCAAGACCACCGGTGGTCGTAAAGTGCTGGCTAGCCGTCGCAAGATCGGTCGCAAGCGCTTAGGCGCCTCGTAAGCTTATGCGTCTCCCGCGGGAGCGTCGAATTCGTGCCTCGGCCGATTTCTCGCGTCTCCGCCAAGAAGGCTCGCGGTTGGACTGCGGGCCTTTTCTTTTGAACATTGGACGGTCTGCATCAGCGACTGGTTCGGCTCGCTTTGCGGTCGTGGTTGCCAAGAAGAGCATTCCATTAGCCGTTAATCGCAATCGAGCGAAGCGTTTGGCGCGCGAAATTTTCCGAGCGGATTCCTTGCTCGTGCCGAAAGGATGGGAAGTCGTCTTAATTGCTCGTCCGAGTATTTTGAAGAAACCATTGGCGACATTGAAGCGTTTGTTCTCGGTCGCAGTGGCTGGTGCTTTGGCGAAAGATCAATCATGAGTGAGCCTCGACCCAGTTGGCTGGCGTGGCTCGCCTTGCAGCCAATTTATTTTTATCAGCGTTTTGTTTCCAAAGCGTTACATTCGATTATTCCAGGCTCGGGCTGTCGGTTCACGCCAAGCTGTTCGGAGTATGCGGTCGTCGCTTACAAGCGGTTTGGCTTCTTTTATGGCTCTTGGTTAACGGTGAAGCGCTTGGGACGTTGCCATCCTTATGGCGGTTGTGGGGTAGATGAGGTGCCATTAGCTAAGGGGAAAAGCGGTTAATAAGGGGAAAAGCGGTTAATTGACTCGCAAGTTTTGGCACATCGGAGCATGGTGCGGGCATGAAGGATTTGCTGAATAAAAAGATACAGTCACGACAAGGTGGCACCTGGTTGCTGGCACTGACCTATGTCGGTTTATGTACCACCTTGCGGCTGGGTCTATTGTTGGCCTCGGTGGGCGTGGTTTCCTGGGGGCCAGCGACTTTTTCGACTCTCTTCGTAGGCTTCTTCTTTGATGCCGTGATGGCTTGGTTCTTCGTCCTGCCTTTTGGTTTCATCAGTGCGTTCAGTTCGGGGAAGAAGGCGCGCTATTGGCTGACGCCCCTCTGGTTCTTCGGCGCCTTTCTTTTTACCTTTTGGAAAATTTCTGAAATTTTATTTTGGGAAGAGTTTGGCGTGCGCTTCAATTTTATCGCGGTCGACTACCTCATCTACACCAGCGAGGTAATTAAGAATATCCGTGAGTCATATAACCTCACCTTGATTTTCGCCTCGGTGGCATTGGCCGTTTTTGGCCTGTACTACATTTGGCGTCGATTGGGTTACGTGAAGTTATGGATGGAAGGACTTGAGCACGATGTTTCCCGCCGGATTAAGAAACGCTTTTATGCGCCGCTGTTCGTCTTGCTGACATTCACATATTTTGTCGGCCGTCATGACTTAAAAATTTCATCACACGTGGATACAAGTCTGGGTGAGCGTGTTGTCGCAGGCATGCGTCACATGGGCGACGTGCAACCGGGCTTTGCCAATAGCTACGATACCGAAATCGCGAAGAACGGTGAATACGCCTTTTTATCTGCTTTTTGGGCTAATCAACTGGAGTGGAGTCGGTTTTATCCATCGCACCCCAATGCCATCGCCAGCTTGCGCGAGCGTTTAAAAGGGAAGGATATTGAATTACTGAAGGACGGGGAAATCACGCGCACGATTGATCCCTCGGGCTCGGTGAAGAAATTAAATGTGATTCAAATCACGGTCGAAAGTTTAAGCGCTGAGTTTTTAGGCTGCTATGGGGAGCCAAGTTATGCGGGTAAGAATTTGACGCCGAATCTGGATCGCATCGCTAAGGAATCGATTTGGTTCCGTCATTGTTACGCGGGTGGTACGCGTACGGTGCGCGGCATGGAAGCACTGACGCTTTCGATCCCACCTATTCCGGGTCAGTCAGTACTTCGTCGTAAGGGTTGCGAAGACCTTACTACTTTAGGGTCCGTCTTAGCTAAACGCGGTTACGATACGGCCTTCATTTACGGCGGTGATGGTTTCTTCGACAATATGAATTATTTCTTCTCCACCAACGGCTACCGTATTGTGGATCTCCCGCGGCAGTTGGCGGCGGGTAAGGAGACGACCTTTGCGAATGCGTGGGGTGCGTGTGATGGAGACGCTTTCAATTGGTCGTTGGACGAGGCGGATAAGGCCTATGCGGCCGGTATGCCATTCCATCACTTTGTGATGACGACTTCCAATCACCGTCCTTACACTTGGCCAGAGGGTAAGATTAACCCCGCTTTACGGGATCGCGATGGTGGTGTGGCTTATACGGATTATGCGATTGGAGAGTTTCTCAAAGCGGCCTCAAAGAAGCCTTGGTTCGATAACACTGTGTTCGTGATTGTGGCCGACCATTGTGCCTCGGTGGCAGGGAAGCGCGAGTTGGAGATTCGTAAATATGAAATCCCGCTCTTCATTTGGTCGCCTGATAATTTCAAGGCTCGTCAGGTCGACACCATGATGAGTCAAATCGATACGGCGCCGACGTTGCTGGGTTTATTGCGTGTGCCTTACACTTCACGTTTTGTGGGTGCGGATGTTTTGCGCTCAGATTATAAGCCGCGTGCCTTTATCAGTAATTATCAGAAGGTGGCGGTGTTGCACGACGATGGCCTGCTCACCGTGTTGAAGCCCGTTCGCCAGGTGGCACAGTACCAAGCGAATTTAGCCACTGGTGCTTTGACGCCGCTCTCGCAGCCCGACCAAGCCGCTATCGAAGAAGCTTTGAATTATTATCAGGGAACCGATGAACTCTTCAACCATGGCGGACTCTCCAATCCAGCTCATTAAGCGCCCCTCGGTGCTTTGGCCCCTGTCCTTACTCATTGGAGTAGTGGTTTACTTTGGATTTCCCTTTACGGGTGGTGAGCGATTAGACCTTTGGTTTCAGTCTTACTTCTGGCAGGGGCAAGCGTGGCTGATGCCACACGATAGCGTTCTGGGCGATATTTTAGCTTATAAAGGTCCTAAGACGTTAATCATTATCTTCGCTTTATATGTAATTGTGGTCACTGAGCCACATAAGTTCCCGTCATCTTGGAGTAATCGTTTTTTCACTAAATTTTTAACTTATGTACGGATTCCCCTTCACTTATTTGCCAGTATGGCAGCATTGCCATTTTTTCAACCTTCGTGGCTGAATCGCCGTCGTGCCCTTTATGTTTTGGCCTGCATGGCGCTGGTGCCGATTATTTCAACGCAACTGCGAGCCATCAGTCACATGGCCACGCCAACGGAATTAAAAATGTACGGCGGGGCTTACGATCACTTGCTGCTCTTTCAGGCTAAACCAACTGGCTACCCCTGCCACGCGTTTCCAGCTGGTCACGCCAGTGGAGGTTTCGCACTTATATGTTTATACTGGGCGTGGGCGGATCGCCCCTACCGTCGCTTAGGATTAGCGATTGGATTATTCTTCGGCGGGGTGATGGGCCTTTATCAAATTGCACGCGGTGAGCATTTCCTCTCGCACACCCTCACCACCGCTTTGATTGCGTGGCTGGTGTCGGCTTTACTGGCGCGACTGATTGAGCCTACGCGAGCCGCTTAGTTGTCCCAATTGACGACGTTATCGGCACGAAACGGCCCTTGGCTGTTCGATTCATCGCGATAGGTTGTAGGGATAAGGCCGGTCTTCGTCATTGTGCCGTCCCAGTATTCACTGGATGCGGGTGGGCTATCTGGTGTCGCTGGTTCGGCGTAATTGCCGGCACATGAAACGAGCAGAAAGCCTGGCGCTTGCCAGTCCTTATAGCCGGGGGTCAGCTGGCCAGTGCTAGGATCAATTATCGCCGTACCACTAGAGGGCAGGATGCGGTAGCGGTAGCCGTAGGCATTGCCCCAGGGGTCTTGAAAGAATGTCGCGGCGGTGAGAGAGGTCCAATCGGCACTACCGAGTGCTTTATCATTATTGGAGGTGACGATGCCCGTGCTCAAGAATGGCTTGATGTTACGAGAGGAAGCATTCGCTAGATTTGTATCATCGAATCTTACCAGTGCGACGGATTTACCGCCAGTTGAACTGATAGTTTTGGAGTAGAGAATTTTACGTCCCATGACTTGGTCGAATAAGTCATTAGCAAACTTAGTGTCATCGGAAACGGTGCGGCCATTTTGGGCACAGGGATAATCCCCGTAAAGTTTCTTATAATTTTCGCAGGCCACGGAGAGTGCTTGAATTTCGCCGAGGGCTTTGGATTTATTATTACCGTTACGGGCTGCCTTGAAGAGGCCGAACGAGAGCGAGCTGAGAATCACGATAACGGCGATAACCAGCAAAAGCTCGATTAAAGTGAAGCCGCGACGGGCCTTAACTAAGTTGGGGCGCATGGGGATTTGCAGAAATTAAATGTGACGGGAATCGTTCTCGTCTTTCTTCACGTAGCCGGAATCTTGGCGCTGGTGATTCACGGCATTCTTTTTCAAATAAGCTTGGTAGACATCTTCGGCGGACATGCCAAGGACTTGAGCAATCGAGATGAGGAAGTGAAACAGGTCGATGACTTCGAC
>CAIVVQ010000122.1 GCA_903909465.1 uncultured Opitutia bacterium
AGATTCATAACTTGCGCGAACAAATCGCCACCACCGACATCGGCTCGTACCGCTTCGTGGCTCGCGCGTTTGACGCTGAAGCCACCGACATCGTCAAGTGGCTGATGCTGATCATCGTCGCCGTCTTCGACCCTCTGGCGGTAACCCTCGTGGTCGCCTTCAATATGGCTGTTACTAAGGGCGATCCCACCGCGGCCGGCTACCAACATAATCCAGCCGCAGCCAACAACGGCAAGCACCGCGCCGGCAAATGGAGTCACGTTGAAATCGTCATCGTCGGCATCATAATCGCCGTGCTCCTCGTGGTACTGTCCTTTTTCTTTAACACCAACAAGTCGGGCAACCAAGCCAGGCAACAGGAAAACAGCACCAAGCTTATCCCTGGTAATTGCTTCAGTGTCGTCACCTTTCGGCCCGATGACTTGCGCCAAAAATCCAATCAAGCTTTTCCCGCTTGGCTCGAACGCGTCGGCGGCAAAGGGATGTCCGCTGCAGTGGCAGCGTTGGTTAAAAACGGACTCGACCCTCACTCAGAAATTTACGCGTTCATAAAATTTCCGAACAATCGACCCAAGACATCGAGCGCCGAACACCCTTCAATGATTGGTGGTCTCGTCGTTCGGGTGACCGACGCGACGACCGCAGAAGCCGCCCTCTCACGTATTGCTGACCAAGTAAATAATACCATTCGAGGTGAAACGGGAAAGTTCGCCTCTCAGTTGACGCGCAGCCGCTCAATGATCCGACACGGGGAGGGTCGGTACATGGACCCGGAAGGGGGTTTTTTTACCTTTGGTCTGACGAACCGGACCGCCATCATCTTAGTTGAGTTCGAAGGCAATACACAGGCCCCCTGTGTTGAAAACGAAATCCGTGCGTGCCTCACGTCCCCTCCACGCTTCCCTAAGCCCGACGAGAAAAAAGAATTTATACCTCCTTACGCTTTCACCGAACCCGGAGCCCTCACCCTCTGGCTCGACGCTAATCGTTTCTACCGACAGCTCCCCATGAGCGGTGAAACCCGTGCACGTTACGAAAAACTTCGCACCGCACTCGACTTTGAACTCGTCCTCGGACTGCAAACCACTGGGGTCGACGCCCTCAACCTGAATGGCACTTATATTTACCAGTTCGATCGCTTTGCCGTCGGCAGTCCAGTTGAGCCCGTAAAAATTGCGGGCGAGACCAAGACTCCAGCCAACATTGATGCGGGCTGGAAGCTCATCAATCGCAGCATGGACACCCTCGACTACGACTCGATGGTCGAACGCATGCGCGGTGCATTGAGCGATGACAAAACGCCCGGTGCCCAACAAGTCCACGTCATCAAACAAGTTAACACCGCCCGCGACGCACGCTTTTTCATGACCGCAAAGTTTGATCCCAAGGCCGGCCCACCCTTGGTGACCGCCCTGCAAATCTTCGCCAATTAAATTAAAGGCTGAACGTGAAGGCATTTAACCACAGACTTTTAATCGTCGGGTTACTTGCCCTCACTGGCTGCAAAACAGAAACGATCACGGAAAGCAGTTTCTGGCAAATGCTGCCGTTCACCGGTAGCAAAACCAAAGAAGTTGCACCTAAAGCCGATAGCCCAAAGCCAGCAGCGATTGTCGCGGTCACGCCGAAAGCGGTCACGCCCGTCATTGCAACTGAGAAGCCGGCGGTAAGCGTTGCGACCACAACCGACGCCACTGCGACGACCAAGCCCATCCCGAAACAAAAGTCTAAGCAACTGCCGCCAGCCGTGCCCATCAGCTTGCCCGTCACACCCAGCAGCCGAACCACGCAAGCGGCCCTAAAAGAGACTTCCTACCTCACTGGTTCGACACAACAAATTCCGACCTCTCCCTTCGCCGCCACAAAACCCCTCTGTTTAAGCGATTGGATTTACGATGAAAAACTTCATGAAGATTGGCGCATTAAACAAGCCGAGCTCTCGAAAGAAAAAGGGCCAATCCATGAATACGAATCCGCCCAATTGAATCGGGCATTTTATAATTTTATTATAAACGAGCCGGCTGCGGAGTCGCCTCAACCTTAAGGTCGGCCCACGGCTTCGACGAAACCGCCGCGCGCATCGAAGTGCGGATTGTGTCCACTCTCGGGCAAAATCACCCGATCGGCTAACGGAAAGAAAGTTTTGATTGCCGGCCAATCCGCGTCCGTAACATAGCCCGATTTTCCGCCGCAAATAAAACGGGTCGGCCCACGATAGCATTCACCATTTGTAAGTGGATTGGCCATTATTTCTGGAATCGCGTTGGTTAGCGCCACCCGATTCACCGACCACTGCCAACTCCCGTCGGCCGAGGCGTGTAAATTGGTGAGCACAAACTGGCGCATCGCCCAGTCCGAAACCGATTGCGCCAAAGCGAGGTCCGCTTCTTTGCGCGAATGAATTTTTGTTAAGTCGAGCGCCGCCATCGCCGTGAATTCTTCCCGCACGCGATTCTCGTATACCTTAGGAGCGATGTCCACCAACGTGAGACGCGCGACCGACTCCGGCCGATCCATCGCCACACGCATCGCAACCTTTCCGCCCATACTGTGACCGACCAAGTGCACCGACTGCCACCCCTGCTGCGCAATCAAGGCGACCACATCATTAGCCATCGCTTGGTAAGAACAGTCGTCCGACCAAGCCGACGCACCATGGTTACGCAAGTCTGCCGCATACACATGCCAACCGTTCGCCGCCAAGGCGACGCCGGTCGACAGCCAATTACGCGACGAGCCCAGCAAGCCGTGCAACACAAGCATGGGCGCACCCTCTCCACCCAAATCGCGCAACGCTAATGGCACCACCGCACTCATCGCCCGATTAACAGGGCTTGGTTAAGACAATTACACATAGACTTTAGAGCGAACACGCCCCCCG
>CAIVVQ010000123.1 GCA_903909465.1 uncultured Opitutia bacterium
CCATTAAGCGGGCATGCGGGATGGCCTTACCCGTGATTTCGCAAACACCGTAACCACCGCTCTTCATGCGGGTGATAGCATCGGCAATTTCTTTGAGCGCTTCCTGTTCGTTCGAAATAAGCGATAAGGCGAAATCGCGATCCGCAGTGTCGCTACCGGCATCGGCTAAGTGCTGCGAATAACCCGAGAGATCGCCCGCGTCGTCTTTTCCGTTCTTCTTGAGTGCTTCTTCCGCGTGGAAGGCCAAGCCCTTCTGAATGGCTTCACGCATCGCCACCAAGAGGTGGTAATAGCGACGTAATTTTTCAGGCACTTGCTTGGATTCATCGTGACCCGTCGCACCCTTACGGAACGGATTGGAGCCACCCAAGAGATCTGCAATCGAAGCGGCCGCCACGTTTTGTTTCTTCGGATTTTTATCACGCGAAGCAATTGCGGCTTTCTCGCGGGCCTTGCGCTCTTCGTCAGGCACCCAAAGGTTTAATTTCACGCCTTCTTTCTTCCGGCTCTTTAAGAAATCCTGTACCGACTGAAAAGTATAGAATTGGAGCTTCGGGCGAACGGGAACAACGATTTCTCCGGACTGGGAGTGATTCGTGCGGTGATTAACGAGTACCTTCTTTTGTTTTTCGTGCTCGATTTTATCTACCTTCTTAAGCGGGCCCTTTGCCGACTTAACGCCCGCAGCGGGCTTAGCCTGAACCAATTTCTTAGGGTCAATTTTTGCCTGCGGCTTCCCGCCCTTGGCCAACGATGCCTTGGTGGGCACGATTTTAGTGACTGGCAATTTCTTGCCAGACGCAGCGGGCTTCTTGGCCGCTGACGTAATTTTTACAGGTGCTTTCTTAGCTGCAGGTTTGGCTGCAATTTTCTTGGGGGCGGGTTTCTTAGGCATGAAAGTAAATTAGTTTGTGGGGTATTTTGCCAAAAGGGCGTCACGGCAACGCGGGGAGACCATACCGAATTTTCCAGCTTCGACAAGTGCAGGAACCCAGCGCCAGGAGCGCGGACAGCGCACGCCGGCGGCATGGTCGACCGCGAACGTTAATTGCGCCCCAGGTTGAGCCACCAAGGAGACTGCGGAGACGATCCAGAATTCAGCTAACATCTCTGAATGTCCGCTTAAAAGGGCGAAATCGGGCGAAGCAGGGTCGCCGGTGACGACCACCGAGGCCTCCAGCGACTGGCCGATCTTCTTCTCCTGACGTAATTTCTCGAGGGGGATATTCACTTGGGCCGCCAAGGCTTGAATCGACTGGAAGGCCGCATGGGCCTCCTTGCCCGCCGCGTCCTCCCACTGTGCGTCCAACTCGGGCCAGTCTTGTAGGTGGATGGAAGTTTCCGCGGTGTATTCCTGACGAGCATTCAAGTGCGACCAAGCTTCGTCCGCCGTGAAGGGCACAAAAGGCGCAATCAACTTAAGGTAGGTGCGCAGCACTAAATGAATCGCCGTTTGAGTGGAGCGACGTTCCGCATCATTCGGGGCACGTGTGTACAATCGGTCCTTAACAATATTATGATAAGTAGCCGAGAGCACGCCGGTCGTAAAACCAGCCAAGGCCGCGGCCGCGCGGTGGAATTCATTGCGCTCACAGGCGTCGGTGACCTCGCGAATTAATTTTGCAGTCTCCACCAACAGCCAGCGATCAATCAGCGTGAGCTTCGCAAGTGGCAACGCATCCTTCGAGGCATCGAAGTCATACAAATTTCCGATTTGGTAACGCAACGAATTGCGCATACCGCGGTACTGATTCGAAATGGTTTCAAAAATGGCTTCCGAAATCGGGATGTCGCTTTGGTAATTTTCTGAAGCGACCCACAGGCGCACGATGTCGGCACCGTATTTCTTTACATAGTCATCAGCAGTCTGTGGCTTACCGGAATTATCCGACTTCGAAATTTTCTGACGGTTTTCATTCACCACAAATCCGTGCGTGAGAACGGCGCGGTACGGGGCCGAGCCCTTCACCGCAATGGCCGTCCAGAGCGATGACTGGAACCAGCCGCGGTGTTGATCGGAACCTTCTAAATAAAGATCGGCCGGCCAATGTAAATCAGGGTGACGTGCGCAAACAGCCAAGTGACTCGAACCTGAATCAATCCACACGTCCAACGTGTCGGTACCTTTGCGGATGTCTTTCGGCCAAGCCGCCGGCACCGGCGCACCTTGTAAAATTTGTTCAATCGAAGACGCCCACCACCAATCGCCGCCGTGCGTCGCAACCTTAGCAGCGACGTGTCGAACCATACCCGCATCTAAATAAGATTCGCCGGTTGATGGAGAATAGAATGAGGGAATTGGGACACCCCACGCACGCTGACGGGAAATACACCAATCAGGCCGACCTTCCACCGCCGCACGAATGCGATTCTCGCCACTGGCAGGAATCCAGGTGACCTGACCAATCGCAGCCAGCGCCTTGGCGCGTAATCCGCCGCGATTCAAACCGACGAACCATTGGTCCATCGCACGGAAGACCACGGGGGATTTTGAACGCCAACAATGCGGGTACTGGTGCTCGAAAGTTTGCGACTTAATTAAAGCACCACGGGCTTTTAACATTCCAAGTACCGCGATGTTCGCCGGATTTTTCCCGTCGGTTTCTAAAACTGTCACGCCCACTAACTCGGCCGGAATCTTGCCGTCATTGGCATAGGTGCCGTCATCCTTCACCGGACAATAGGGCTCCATACCGTACTTGTTGCCGGTTTGAAAATCTTCCAGTCCGTGGCCGGGCGCCGTATGCACACAACCCGAACCCGCGTCCGTGGTAACATAATCCGCAATCACCACCGGCGAATCGCGTTCAATAAAGGGGTGACGACTGATCAAGCCTTCGAGCGCCTGACCTTTCACACGGAAGCCATCGGTCGCACCTTCCAGCCCGCACTCTGCCACGAAGGCATCGCGACGAGCGGTTGCGACTAAATAAGATTTCTCACCGTGGCACACTTCAACGTATTCAAGTTCTGGATGCACTGCGATGGCCAAGTTTGCTGGCAGGGTCCACGGAGTCGTCGTCCAAATCACGACCGACAAAGGGTGTTTCGGTTTTAATGCTTTGGACTGCGGTTGCGGAACCGCGAAGGCCACCCAAATGGAATAGGAACGCTTCGTGAGGTATTCGATTTCAGCTTCAGCTAAAGCAGTCTGACAAGGAATCGACCAATACACGGGCTTCTTGGAGCGATAAACCAAATCTTGTTCCACGAAACACGCGAAGCCTTTGAGGATTTCTGCCTCGTAGGCTGGATCCATCGTACGGTATTCCGATTTCCAATCGGCCAAGACGCCGAGGCGTTTAAATTGCCCGCGTTGTTTTTCGATGTAAGCCGCCGAAAACTCCGCACACGCTTTACGCACACCCAAGGCATCCAATGATTGTTTTTGGGCCTGCAACTCCTTCATCACTTTGTGCTCAATCGGCAAACCGTGACAATCCCAGCCCGGCACATACGGCGTCCTAAATCCGCGCATGGATTTATAACGCAGAATCGAATCCTTCAAAAGTTTGTTTAACGCGGTGCCAATGTGCACGTCGCCATTCGTGAATGGAGGTCCGTCGTGCAGCACAAACGCGGGCTTACCCTTGGCGCGTTTTTGGATCTGCTCGTAAAGGCCCAAGCGGTCCCAATGTGCCATCCGCTGCGGCTCACGCTCAGCCAAGCCTGCCCGCATTGGGAAGTCAGTTACGGGCAAATTAAGGGTGTCCTTGAGCTCTTCGGCCATAGTTGAATGTCAGATAAAAGGGGTTATTCAAAAGTGGCAAGAAACTGCCAAGGGCGGGCAGGCTGAACGGCAATCCAGCCTAGGCAAGGGCGGAGATGTTATTTTTGTACAAAATTCGCCTAGACTCAGGCAAAATCAGCGAAGGTTGACAGACACGGCCAATCCATTCACCAATGTGACCTCCATGGACAACGTGAAGCCAAATTTAGTCACCAAACAGGGTGCTATCATTGACCTTATCCTGACCGCAATCTTCTACGTCTGGATTGTCACCATTTTGAAAAAGCACGTGCCCTGGCAGGAAGCCAGCGAGACCGCCATCTGGCTCGGTGCCGCCTATTGTGGCGCCTGCTTAGCCGGCGTGCTTTGGATGGCCCTCTCCCTCTTCCGTGTCACCCTTGCCGATCAGGTACTGCAAAAAGCGGAAGCGTCTAAGTACAACCGCTAATTCCGTTTTATATCGGTAATAAAAAAGCCAACCACCCGGTTGGCTTTTTTATGGGGTAGAGACTTTTAACAAGGCCCCGTCGACCTCTCGGCGTAAGGCCTCGGCTGCTTCTCGCTCTTTTAAGAAATCACTCCAGAGCCCATCTAACTCTTCTGGCTTAGCACTAGCAAAACTTTCGAGCCAACGGCCGAACGCCCGCCATGCATTATGGTACACGGGATTTTGTCGCAAAATTTCGCGACGGAGTGCCGCCAGACGAGCTTCTATGGCCGACTTAATTCCAGGTGCATCGCGCTGCGCCACGGCCTGCGGGCCTGTCAGAACCACATCACCCTCTCCGAGATCAAAAACAAAACGGGCCATATCATCGAGCGACTCCGCAGATTCGCGCATGCCCAAACTCACCGGGTTACGCGTCAGCAATAAATTCGTGCGGGCCAACTGCCAGACACCCTCGTTAAGCACCTTTGGCTTCGGTAAATATTGAGTGATATCGCCACCCTGTGCCACCGCAATCAAGGCCTTCACCTGCTCTGTCGATGGACCCAGCTCCGTGCGCATCGCGCGCCAAAATAAAAATGTTTCTCCCTCTGTCGCACGACCTGCTAAAATATTTTCTAAAGTGTTTGGAGTATTTAATCGGCCCTCGCGGTACCAGAAGTCGACCAACGA
>CAIVVQ010000124.1 GCA_903909465.1 uncultured Opitutia bacterium
GGAACAAACCTGCCATGAGATGGTAGTCGAATGCCTCGGCCTCGGCGGCAACCGCGCCCCAATGTCAGAGCTCGCCCACGCTCACACACCCGAAGAGATGATCCTCCTCGGTATCGATGCCCTCTACATGGAAAAATGCGGGCGTTGGCGCCTACGCGGACTGCGCCCCGCAGGCCATCCCTACCGTCGCCTCGCTCAATACCTCGAACTCAACCGACGTCACCCCACTTGGCGCCAAAGCCTCAAAATCTGGGCTCAAGACCTACCCATTCTTCCCATCGCCAGCCAACGCCGTCGACTGTTCGACGAAATCTTTGGCTGCGTTTTTCCCGATGGCCGCGCCGACACACTCTGCATCAATGCACTAATGCCGCTGCTCTCTGCTTCCGGCTTCGAAACCGAAAAAGCCTGGGCCGAATGGCCACCAGGCAATTACCCGGACGACATTCAAGAGGCACGCCGAGCCCTCGGCCTCATCGGCTCAACGCGTAATTACGAAATCCAAGGCATCCTCGATGTGATTCGTCGCAGCAGCGCGACAACCACGCCTGCTTAAGCCATCATCTTGCGAATGCGTTCCAACGAAATCGCGAGCTGATCCACTTCTGCAAAGGTATTATAAAATGCAAAGGAAGCCCGCGCTGTTCCTGGGATACCCAAGTGCTTCATCAAAGGCATACAGCAATGGTGACCGGTGCGAATCGCAATTCCATCTGTATCTAAAATGGTACCGATATCATGCGGGTGGCTGCCTTCAATTAAGAAGGAGATAATCGAAACTTTTTCTGCGGCCTCGCCGATAATCTTCAGTCCTTTAATGGCACGCAGACGCTCCGTGGCGTGCACCAAGAGTTTTTGTTCATGGGTATGGGCGACTTCGCTGATCGACATGAAGTATTTCAGCGCAACGGCCAAACCAATCGCACCCGATATGTCCGGCGTACCCGCTTCAAAGCGCTCAGGTGCCTCACGGAAGGTCGTGCCCTCAAAATCCACCTTACGAATCATATCACCGCCCGATTGATACGGGGGCAGTGAGTCGAGTAACTCAGGACGACCCCACAAGACGCCAATACCCGTCGGACCCAAGGTTTTATGGCCTGAAAAACAATAGAAGTCACAACCCAAGGCCTTCACATCGACCCTGAAGTGCGACGCCGCCTGACAACCATCAATCAGTACGGTCGCACCAGCCGACTTCGCCAGCTTCGTCATTTGCGCCACAGGATTAATCGTGCCAAGGGCGTTCGAGACATGCGACAACGCAACTAACTTAGTCTTCGAAGATAAAAGTTTTTGGTAAACGACGAGATCCAGCTCCCCTTTCGCCGTCACTGGTACCACTAAGATTTTTGCACCCGTTCGTTCCGCCACAATCTGCCAGGGTACAATATTCGCATGGTGCTCGAGGGCAGTCAGAATGATTTCATCGCCGGCCTTTAAGTGCGTGCGACCCCAAGTCTCGGCGACCAAGTTAATCGCTTCCGTGGCCCCGCGCACAAAAATACAACCACGTGATTCTTTGAGTCCTAAAAATTCGGCGATCACTTCGCGCGATTGCTCAAAGGCGACCGTGGCTTGCTCGCTCAATTGATGCACCCCGCGGTGTACATTCGCATTAGTCTGCGTATAATAATTCGTAAGCGCATCAATCACGACCTGCGGTTTTTGCGAGGTCGCCGCATTGTCTAAATAAATCAACGGACGGCCATGCACCGTCCGATTCAAAATCGGAAAGTCTTTGCGCAGTTGGTCAATACTGAGAGCCATGGTCGTAACGTAGAAGAGAGCCCAAAGTGTGCAACCCGGGAAGCGTTAATCAAGGCGCCGTGGCGAGGCGGATCGACTTCCTGATATACGTCGGCACATCGACATCCATACCGTCAATAAAGGTGAAAGGCGTACTTCCAAATAAACCACGCCGAATCGCCTCCTCGGTCGCAAAAACAAAGAGCTGCTGTTGCTCGTCTACCACTTTAGCCCCTTTACTGGCCTTGCCCTTGGGCTTCGGCTTGGGCGGTGGCGGTAACGACGCACCTAAAACCGCCACTTCGACACTGTCACCGAGCTCAGGTTTAATCCGTGCCCCGACAAGCGTCGTGACCTCTCCGCCAAATTTTGCGCGGACCATATTCACAACTTCAAACGCATCAGTCGCAGAAAGTTTTTCGCCACCCGCCACGTGCACAAACAGCGACCCAACTTTTGCGGTCGTTCCTAAACCGTAAGACAACGATGACTCACAGGCGGCCTTCGCCGCCATCTTCGCTGCATTCACACCTTCACCACGACCGCAGGTGAAAAGCGTGGGTGAACCGACTTGCGATAAAATGGAGCGCACCGAAGCCGAATCCACTGGCACCAAAGCACCAGGCATAAAAGTACTCGCTAAGGCACGAATGGATCCTGCGACCCATTCATCGGCCGCCGCAAACGAAGCCGAGAGCGGTGCATCGGTGGGAACTTGCATTAATAATAAATCGTTTTCCACGACCACTAAGCCGTGCGCCTTGGAAGCCAACTTGCTCAGTGCGTCGCTGGCTTGGCGTTTACGGCGTTCACCTTCGTGTGAAAATGGAATCGTCGCAAAAGCCAAAACGGTCGCACCCGATTCGGTGGCCATGGCGGTAAACGATGCCGCCGCCCCACTCGCCGTGCCACCACCCAGGCCCGCAACTA
>CAIVVQ010000125.1 GCA_903909465.1 uncultured Opitutia bacterium
ACTTGCTTAGCCCAAGCAATCGCACGCTTCACGCCTATATTATAAGCCAAATCATAAGCCTCTGGCCCTCCACCACCCGTACTCGCGGCATATACCACTGCATCGACCGACTTCGGTAACACACTTAAATCTCCACAATATAAATCAAGAGCCTCGGCCGAAATCCCATCGGCACGCAATTTGTCGCGCGATTCAATCGAACGTACCACGCCGGTTACATGATTCCCTTGCGACTTCGCCAAGCGGGCAAAGGCAGCGCCAATATAGCCACAGCCAAGCACAACAATGTTCAACGCAGGTTTCACTTATTTAAAAAGCTGTTCATCCATTCCGCCGGAGTCGCACCCGCGCGTGCCGATAAAAGATTTAATAATTCTGCAGCATCCGACTTCGCCTGCTCACGCGGCTTAACGTCATCCACACAAAGCGAAAGTCGCTCCGCCAATCCATCGGGCTCACAATCGCCCTGCAAATATTCCGGCCAGGCTGCACGTTTAAGTAAAATGTTTGCGATGCCGAGGTTATCGACCCGACCCGCAATCAAACGTCGGCCGACAAACCAGGTCAGCGGATTCGCCCGGTAAACCACGGCTCCAGGAATACCCGCCAACGCAACAGTCAGCGACATCGTGCCCGAACTGACTAACGCAGCCGAAGCCGCTATACCGCCCTCGGACACGGGACGTAAATCAATGCCCTTAGCGGCCTCACCATACTCCGCACAGAGTCTATATAACTCGGCATGCACTTCGCCGCCCGTGTGCAACACAACCGCACGTCGCTTTGGGTGCGTCAGACGAAAGGTTGCGAAAGCCTCAATCAACGTCGGGAAGATTTTCTTCACGGGCTTGGGCCGACTGCCCGGTAAAAGCAAAACAGGTCCATCCGGATCATAACTTAATCCCGAAACATAATCTTTCTCTGCAAAGGGGTGACCAACAAATCGGGCATCCAACTTCGTGTCCTTATATACTGCAGGTTCGAAAGGGAAAATCGTGCCGACCGAATCCAAATCACGGGCCATCGTGAAACGGCGCTTAGGCTTCCACGCCCATAACTGCGGACTGACATATTGAATCACCGGCGTACTTCCGCCACCTGCCACCGAAATACCCGCTTTGCGTAATTCATTCGCGAAACGTAAATTCAATCCAGGGTAATCAACCAAGACGACGAGCTTTGGCTGATGCGCCTTCGCCCAATCAACCATGCGAGCAAAGAGCTTTCGGTAAAATGGATACGCGGCCAAGACTTCCACAATCCCCACCGCCGAAAAGCCAGTCATATCAAACAACAACTGTGCGCCTGCGGCTTGCATGTGCGGTCCACCAAAGGCGGCAATCTTCAGCGAGGGATTTTTTGCCAATAATTCTTTAATGGCTTTCGCGGCGTGTTGATCGCCCGAATGTTCACCGGCTAAAAATAAAATATCCACCGACCCCGCCCGTGGTCGTTCAAAACTTTTCGGAATGGACGGAAACGCGCTCATTTACGGGCCATGCCGGCTCGAATCTGTTCCGTAATCTTTAAAGCGACTTCTAAAGCGGTGCGACCGAGTTCACCGCTGACCTTCGGGCTCTTGCGGTCACGCACACAGCTCACAAACGAGGCGAGCTCCACGGCGAGTGGCTCCGCTTTCTCAATCGGAATTTCTTCCTTCGCGAAACCGCCTTCAACCGTCGGATCCACTTTCACGGTGTGGCCCTTCTGACCCATAAAATCAATCGAGAGGTAACCGCCGGTCTGGAAGACGCGAATCTCGCGATTCTTCTTCAGCGAAACCCGGCTGGCACTGAGGTTTGCCACGCAGCCATTCTTAAAGGCAATACGTGCATTCGCAATGTCCTCCGTTTTCGTCACGACCGAAACGCCCACCGCATCAATCCGCTCCACCGGCGAATTCGCAATTTGTAAAACAATGCCGATGTCGTGAATCATTAAATCGAGCACCACACCGACTTCGGTGCCACGCGGCGTGAACGGCGCTAAACGCTCAGCCGTAATGTAACGCGCATCCGTAACGGCTTTTTCAAGGTACGACATCACGGGATTATAATGCTCAATGTGTCCGACCTGCACAATTCGGTCGGCCTTACGTGCAGCGGCCAAAATCTTTTCAGCTTCATCGAGCGTCACACACAGCGGCTTCTCTACTAAGAGGTGACAGCCCTTTTCCAAAAGTTTAACGGCTAAATCGGCGTGATGATTCGTGGGCACCACAATGCTCACCGCATCGCAACCCTTGGCCATGTCTTCAATGGTCGCAAAGCGCTGAC
>CAIVVQ010000126.1 GCA_903909465.1 uncultured Opitutia bacterium
GTGTCAGGGGGGTCTTCACGTCGTACTCGTAATGTTTGGCCGCGCCGGCAGGCACAACGGATATACCATTGTTGCACGTGACGGGTTTCGACGACAAACTCGTTTCGTTGGAAATGCACGGGCAGAATTTGAGCACCATATCCTTGTCCACCGAACGGGACCTTCTACAGGCTCACGGAACATTTTATGAATTGCCGGCATTGAATGCGATGGGGGCGATGCGCATACGACCGATTGCCACCAGTGATTTAGCGGTGCAGGATTTCTGTTCCTATCGCGGACTTCTCGTACTAAGTGGCATCAGCCCCACCGAAGGAAAAACGAATCGACATATCATTCGTTCGTCCGACGGACAGGCTGTGGTCTGGGTCGGCGCTGCCGATGACCTCTGGCAACTTGGCAAACCACGTGGTCACGGCGGACCCTGGAAAAATAGTTTAGTGAAAGCGAATGAGCCGTCGGACCCTTACTTGATGACAGGGTATGATATTAAAACACTTTGTTTAGAAAATCAGGGCGACTCGTCCAATGTCATTAACATGGAATGCGATGTCGCGGGCGACGGACGATTCAGCCCTTACCAGTCCTTCGCGCTCGCGCCGCACCAAACCTTAGAAGTCAAACTGCCCGACTGGCTCAATGCCTACTGGGTTCGTTTTACTGCCAAGCAGGACGGAAAAATCAGCGCGCAGTTAAATTACGAATAATAATTTGGGTTCGGACGCATCTCCCCGCTTGCGCCCTGCGTCCAAGCCCACACTTT
The DNA here is from genome assembly GCA_903909465.1 of uncultured Opitutia bacterium. Classification (GTDB taxonomy): domain Bacteria; phylum Verrucomicrobiota; class Verrucomicrobiia; order Opitutales; family UBA953; genus UBA953. The sequence continues at coordinate 764 of CAIVVQ010000126.1, forward strand.
CGAGCCTCATCACATGGCCCAGCCGTTTGACACCATCGAAGAAGCCCTCGCGGATATTGCCGCCGGGAAACTCGTGATTGTGACGGATGATGAGAACCGCGAAAACGAAGGCGACTTGGTGATGGCCGCCTCCAAGGTCACACCCGAAACGGTGAACATGATGATCCGTCACGCTCGCGGTTTAATCTGCGTACCAACGGTCGACCACCAATTGCGCCGTCTCGGTATTTCGCAAATGGTTCCCGAGAACCGCGAATCCCAACGCACCGCCTTTGCGGTCTCAGTCGATGCCGCCGAAGGTATTTCCACTGGCATCAGCGCGTACGATCGCGCCAAGACGATTGCGATTCTGGCGGATCCACACTCCAAGCCCGAACAACTCGTTCAGCCTGGTCACATTTTTCCGTTAATGGCAAAAGCCGGCGGCGTCCTGCAACGCGCGGGTCACACCGAAGCTGCGGTCGACCTCGCTTCGCTGGCTGGATTGCACCCGAGCGGCGTGATTTGCGAAATCTTAAATGAAGATGGTTCGATGGCGCGCTTGCCTGAATTGATTGAGCTGAAGCAAAAATTTAACCTGCGCATGATTTCCATCGCACAGTTGATTGAGTTCCGTCACCGCCGTGAACGTCTCGTAGAATTAATTACGGAGTCCCCCTTTAATTCCACCTGGGGCGAATTCAAATTACGCGTCTACCGTTCCCTCCCTGATGGCCGTCAGCACTTAGCCTTCATTCGCGGCACACCTTCCGCTGGACCCACCCTCGTGCGGGTGCAACGCGAGAATCTACTCGGCGATCTTTTCGGCGGAAAATCTTTCGGTGCAGGAAATTCACTCGATTCAAGCTTCGAAGCCATTGCTAAGGCCGGCAGTGGCGTCGTGGTTCACGTCGCTCAGCCCTTTGGTGGCGTCACGGCCGACAGTGAGGGTGTGCGCTTAAGCAAGATGGACACGCGTGATTATGGTATTGGTGCTCAAATTCTTTCGCACATCGGACTCCGACAAATTCGCCTCATTACAAACAACCCCAGAAAAGTTATCGGTCTGGCGGGTTATGGTCTGGAAATCGTCGAACAAGTCCCCTTCTAAGCGGTTTTCATTTTATTTCGTCTTGAAGATGAAGGAATAAACCCTTCCATCTGCCTTTCGTTCTTCCACACCATGAGCCAAGACAAGCCTATCAGCCAACCCATCAATGGGGCCGACTTTGTCTTTAGCATCGTGGCAGCGAGCTATAATAGCGCCCTCGTGGATGCCTTATTACAGCGCACCGTCAAAACCCTCTTAGCGTCGGGCGTTAAAGAAAACAATATCCGCACACTGCGTGTTCCTGGTTCGGGCGAGCTCCCTTATGTGGCACACATGACAGCGATGTCGGGTGAATGCGATTGCGTCATCGCACTCGGCGTCGTGATTGCAGGCGACACCCCGCATCACGAAATCATTGCGCACTCGACCGCGCATGCACTTCAAGAAACCAGTTTACGCTCCGAAGTCCCGGTCATCAACGGCATCGTCGTCACCAACACACGTGCCCAAGCCGAGGCCCGTTGTACGGGCGATTTAGACCGCGGCACGGAATTCGCTCAAGCTGCCCTCGTCATGGCCGGCCACCGCAAAGTTCTCAGTGAAAGGCTCGATCAAATCGAAGACGATGACATCAATAAATTAGGCGGATCCAATCCCTTTGCGCCGAACTAAAATGGAAGAAACGACCCCCGAGAACGCACCCGTAGTGCCGCCTAAGCGCAATCGCCGTCACGACAATCGTGTCGCGGCCATGCAATTTATTTATTCATGGGAAGTGCAACGCCACCCCGACACCGTGACGGCGTTGTTTGATTTCTTCAGCGAGCAGACTCAACCGCGCGATTACTACTCTTTTGCCGAAGAGCTTATTCATGGAATCATCAAAGACCTTTCGCTGATTGATGAAGTCATTGTGCGCTTCGCACAGAACTGGGCCTTTGAGCGCATTGCGAAGGTCGACCTCGCCATTCTACGTCTGGCAATTTTTGAGCTGATGCGTCGGACCGACATTCCTCCCGTGGTAACAATCAATGAAGCGGTCGACCTCGCCAAGGCGTATTCGACCGATGAGTCGAAGCGTTTCGTTAACGGCATCTTGGATCGCTATAAGGGCGAGACCGGACGGGATCCACGCAAAGCGGGAAATCTTTAATTATGTCGGGCGGGTTTTTTGATAAAATCAAAGCGGGCCTCAGTCGCACGGCAGAGGCCGTTTCGAATTTATTGGCCAAGCCAATGGACGATCAATCCGCCGAGCAATTACGCGAGCGATTGATTGCGGGAGATTTTGGTTTGGTGACCACCAACGAAGCCGTTGCCGCCGCCCAAGCCGCCTGGAAGTCCGATGGTGCCGTACGCAAAGCGGGACCAGCCGAAGCTGCGGCGCGCGTAATTGAAGAGGCGCTCGGTAATAGCGGCGCGTGGCAAGCGGCCAACCCGCCACACAAACCAACGATCATCCTGTTGCTCGGAGTCAATGGTGCCGGCAAGACCACGACCGCCGCCAAACTCGTCGCCCATTGGAAACTCGCGGGTCAAAAAAGTTTACTCGGTGCGTGCGACACTTTTCGTGCGGCGGCGGGAGAACAACTCTCGGCATGGGCGGCGCGACTCGACACTGAAATTGTTAACGGTGCCGCCGGTGCGGATCCGGCTGCGGTCGCTTTTGATACTGTCAAAGCCGCGGTGGCACGCGGAGTGGATTTCGCGATTCTCGATACGGCTGGCCGACTGCACACTAAATCCCATTTGCTCGATGAATTAAAAAAAGTGGTACGCGTTATCGAAAAAGCGTTGCCGGGTGCACCGCATGAAAAGTGGCTCGTCGTCGACGGTTCGCTGGGAGCCAATTCCATCGCGCAGGCAAAAGTGTTTCATGAAGCCGTTGGGCTCACCGGATTAATTGTCACCAAGCTCGATGGCTCTGCGCGGGGCGGCGCGATTGTCGCCATTGTGCGAGAAATCGGGGTACCGGTACGCTTTGTTGGACTCGGCGAAAAGCCTGAGGACCTACAACCATTTGATAAAAAGGCCTACGCACGCTCGGTCGTGGGGCTGACAGCGTAGGTTGGCTTGCCACCGCTGCCACAAAGTATCAGCGTCGGGACATGCCGGTCGAAAGCATCAGCGTTAATCTTGGATCCCGCTCCTACACGGTGCGCATCGGCGATGGCGTCTGGCCCGAAGTCATCGCAGCCGCGACTGAGCGCACGCAGAAAGGTCAACGCTGCGTCGCCATCACTTCGCCTGCCATTGCGGCAGCCCGACCAGAATCCATTCAGGCCTTACAGAAACTCATGCCCGTGCTCATCACGCAGCATGATGGCGAGAAAGCAAAGTCGGTGGAAGAACTCGCACGCGTTTGGAATTTTCTCGCCGAGAATCGCGTAGCACGCGACGGCGCAGTCTTCGCCTTAGGCGGCGGCGTCATCGGCGACCTCGCCGGCTTTGCGGCGGCCTCGTACCAGCGCGGCATTGATTTCATTCAGGTTCCAACGACCTTACTCGCGATGGTGGATAGTTCGGTCGGAGGAAAGACCGGCATCAACCTGATCGCCGGAAAAAACCTCGTGGGCAACTTCCACCAACCGAAAGCGGTTTTTGCGGACACTTCAATTTTGTCGACGCTCCCAGCGCGCGAGTTTGCGGCGGGCATGGCCGAAGTCATCAAGCATGGCTTGATTGCGGATCGCGCCCTCTTTGCGGAATTACAAAAAAGTGCACCGCTGAGCTGGAAC
>CAIVVQ010000127.1 GCA_903909465.1 uncultured Opitutia bacterium
CAGGTGAAAGCGGAAACGTATCGCCCACGGTATTGAGTTCGGGTGTTAAGCGCAGTCCCCAGGTTCCGGAGTAGCCACAGGGCACGCGAATGGAGCCAGCGGTATCCGTAGCAAGGGCGAAGGGGACGAGTCCGCGGGCAACGGCGAAAGCGGAGCCCGAGCTGGAGCCTCCCGAAAGTAATTCAGGGTGCGTCGGGTGTGGGCAGTCGCCGAAGTGTGGGTTCTCGCCGCTCAGTCCGTAGGCGAATTCATTGAGCTGCGTGCGGCCGCATTCCACCGCACCTGCGTCGATTTGAAATGCTTGTGGCAGTGACGAGGTATGACGGGAGTTGCCGATTTCCTCGTTGAGGAAAGTTGAACCCGCCATGGTGGGATGGCCGGTTCGGAAAAATAAATCCTTAGTTAAGAACGGAACGCCGCCGAGGGAATGTTCGCGTAGGTCCCAAGCGTTTTCAAAGCGCTGAATCAGGCTTTTAGTGTCGGGCAAGCCGCAGAGTGTTGCTCGCTGCTCGGCTGGACTGAATTCCGAAAGTTTAAGTAAAAAAGCCTCTGCGGACATTCGAGGCCCGCGGCTCAGAAAGTATTCACGCCAATCGCTGAGGTGGATTGGCAGCGCGCTCACAGTTCGATGGCGACGCCGGGCTCGGGGTCGTGAATGCGGGTGGCGGGCATGAGTTTGCTTAACGTCTCTTTCATCCAAGCGCGGGCGGGTGGATCGCCGTGCGTGAGCACGATATCTTTCGGTGCGAGTGCTTGGGCGAAGTCGATTAACTCTTCGCGGTCGGCGTGGCCGCTCAGGTGGAAGCGTTCGACTTCGGCACGCAGAATTGACGTGTGGTCGAGTCCTTTGAATTTAAATTCCCCGCCGCGAGCCATGCCGATGAGTTCACCGCCTGGGGTGTCGGGGTCACAGTAACCTACGAAGAATACAGCGTTTTCTTCGTGGTCTAAAATATTAGCCGCCACTCGCCAGGCGGGAGTTTTTTCGACGAGCATGCCGCTGGAGAGAACGTAGATGCCCGGTTCGGACATATTTTTTCCAGGTTGAACGTAACGACGAGAGAGTGGGAGTACGTTGAGCTCTTGGAGAATTTTACGACTGAAGTTTACCTGTTTGGTTTTCTTTGAGGCCTCATCGAGGTAATTGCACAGGTCCATGCCGAGACCGGAACAGAAGATGGGAACATCGGCTAGGTTTCCAGCGTCGGCTGTCTCATTTAAAAGTTTTAAAATTTCCTGCATGCGACCGAAGGCGAAAGCGGGAAGTAGAATGGAGCCGCCCGCATCGGCGACGCGGTTGATGGCTTTGATTAAGCGTGCCTCTTCTTTGGCGCGAGTGAACCCCGGGATGGTGGCGGTGGCGCCGCGGGTGCATTCCATGACTAAGGTGTCGACCGGCTCGCGCGGGAAGGCGGCGGCGCCGACGGTGCGTTGGGCTTGGAAGTGAACGTCGCCAGTGAAGAAGTGTCGCTTCTTGCGATGTTCAATCATGCAGCCCACGGCACCAGCGACGTGTCCGGCGAGGTGGAAGGAGAGGTTAATCTCTTCGCCCCCGCGTCCGATTTTACGCGGGTTAGCGAGCGGCACGGCGGCGAGGGCGTTTTCAACGCGTTCGACATCCTGTTCAACGTAGAGTGGCAGGTCTTGATTGCCCGTTTCCTCGCGTTGGCGCTTCATCACCTGAATTGAATTGGATAATAAGCGACGAGCAAAGAGGGTGGTTGCGGCCGAAGCGTAGATGCGTGAGCCGGGGTGCTGTCGAAGCAGGATGGGTAACGAACCTAGGTGATCGAGGTGGCAGTGGGTGAGGATGACGCCGTCGATGCTGCCTTCGATGAGGTTGATTTTTGGTAGCGAAGGTTTGCCCACGTGTTTGGGGTGCATGCCGCAATCGAGCACGATGCGTAGGCCGCCGAATTCGAGCAGCATACAATTGGCGCCGATTTCGCGGCCGGAATTTAAATCAGTCAGTCTCATGTAAAGGGGAAGAGGGAGGAGGTGTCATCGCGAACGATGGAATCCGCACGAAGATACGTTGTCCGTCGGTTGTCTTGCCGTGAAAAGCGCCTTCCGCGGTGAGGGGTCCGCCGGCGAGGTGGTAGCTATTGTAGGAGAACTGTCCGCCGGGTGCGATTTCGGGGGTTTGCCCGACGATGCCATCGCCTTCGATGATTTCGACGCTGCCATCGGGCGAGCGGATGATCCATTTACGTCCCAACATTTGGACGGTGTGTTGAGAGACGTTGCTGATGGTGAGAAAATAAACAAACGCATGCGGCGTTTCAGGCGGGAAATTGGCATCGCGATGGTGGACCACCTTATCAACGGTGACCCGGAGGCCTGGCAGTTCCTGTCCGGTGGTTTGCACGTCTCAGAAGAGAAAGGGGGATGAGTCGTTTAAGGAAGCCATAAATCGAGCAAGGGTAGGTTTTCTATGGCTTACCGTCTTGCCCCTTCTCGGGCTTTGGTTAATAAGTATGGTGATGGAGTCTTCAGCCCCACGTAACCAATATTTATGGCGTGTGCCCACGAAGTGGTGGATCATTTTAGGTTACCTTGTCTTGCTGGGGCTTTCGGCGACATTCCCATTTTTAAAACAGATTGAGACAACTTCGAGTCACCAAGCGGTTTTGGTGCCAGCGTTTGATTTTAAGAACGATAAAGTCGCACCGACGGATAAATTAATCCCCGTTCAATTTCAGTTGTATGGCTTCGACGAAAATAATTCGCCGGGCGGAAAACCGGTGCTGGTTTACTTGCATCGACTACCGTGGGGCAAGGAAGGCTCAAAGTTTTGTGAGGCCTTAGCACAGTCGGGTCGAGTCGCCGTGGTTGAACCTTACTTGCCCGGTTTTCATACCAGTAAGGGTGATGTCCCTAGTCACTCCATGGAGGCTAATGCCGAGGTGGTGGCGGCATTGCTCAGAAAATTGGGCATCAATGAGTACCATGTGATTGGGCAAGGTTATGGTGGTGCCGCAGCGCTGAATTTAGCAGCGGACCATCACGATAGCGTGCAGTCGATTTCGTTACTATCCTCGCCTGGGGTGCAGCCATTTGAGCTCTTGGGAAATCCGTTGGTGAATAAAATTGTTTACGGATTTCAGGGGGCCTTTTTCTGGAGTGTGTCGCGTTTGACGCCGAACTTCGGGGCCGCTGATTTACTGCCATGGGATCGCGATTATGCGCGAACGATTTTTGATACGGACTTATCCGACAACGACCAAATTCTGGGCAACCTTTCGGAGCCACTCTTAATTATTCATGGCGACAGCGATTGGGTGACGCCGGTTGAGTCGGCGATTTACTCTTCGAAGTTAGTTCCTGGTTCGGTACTTAAAATTTTACCCGGAGGACGAAATGCAGTCTTCGAGAATCAAGACGTAGCGGTGGGGCAGATTGTAGAATTTGTAAGTGCGCCACCTAAGGTGAGGGCAGAGAGTGTTCCGACGCCGCCGTTACCGCAGGCACAAGGGATGCATTACTGGATTTTATTGGTCGTTATCATTCTTTGTACTTTTGTGGCGGAGGACCCCACCTGTTTGGCGGCGGGCTTATTGGTTGCGATTGGGATGCTTGATTTTTGGTCGGCCACCGCGGCGTGTTTTTGTGGCATCGTGATCGGCGACCTCTCTTTGTATATGTTGGGTCGCGTCTTTGGCCGACAAGCAATTCGTAGGGCGCCACTGAAGTGGCTGATTCCTGAACACAAGGTGAACCAGTGGTCAGGATGGTTCTCGACGCCCAAGGGAATGCTCGTGGTGGTGAGTTCACGTTTCGTCCCCGCTAGCCGTTTACCTACGTTTATTACAGCAGGTATTATGCAGCTTAACCTCGCTCGTTTGAGCTTACTACTTTTTGTGGCGGCATTGATTTGGACACCGCCATTGATTTGGGTGGGTTATAAATTTGGTGAAGCGGGGTTAAGTGAATTACATCGTTTTAAGAGTAATGCCTTGTGGGTGGTGATAGGCCTCTTGTTGGCGCTGCATTTTATTACGCACTGGGTTGTGCCAGCGATGACATGGCGCGGACGCCGTCAGATTGTCATGAAAGTTCGCAACTTGATTCAGCCATCCTTATGGCCCACGTGGTTGGTTTATTTTCCGATTCGTTTAGGGATTATCGTTTTAAGTTTACGTCACCGTAGTTTAACAGCCTTCGCTTCGGCCAACCCTGCGTTTGGTCGCATCGGTGGATTCATCGGTGATTCGAAGTCGCTCTTATTGCGTCCATTTCAGCGTGATTCTCGCTGTTGCCCAACCCTGGCGCTCGCGTTAGAAGATTCCGTGGAAGAAAGGCTCAAAGAAGCGGAAGCGTTTGCCGTTTGTCATGGTTACCCATTGGTCTTCAAGCCTGAGGTTTCGGAGGATGGTGCGGGTATGCGTTATGTTCGCACGGATGAACACCTGAAGCGTTTGGTAGCGCAGGCAACGGAGGATTTTCTTTTACAGAAATTTATTACGGGCCTGGAGTATGAAATCGTTTGGCGTCGCAATCCGGGTCAGGACGACGGGCACCTCATGGCGATTATTCAGAAGAAGGACGTAGTGGTAATGGGCGACGGTGAGCAAACGTTGGAAGAGCTCATCTGGCTGGATGAGTACGCGGTTTCGCGCGGTGAGCTTTATTTACGCTGTCACGATCGTGCTTTAAATGATGTCGTCCCAGCGGGCGTGAAAGTGGTGCTTAACCTTTCGGGCAGTTATGGTCACGGTGCACGCTGTGTACACCGTCACGACCTGATGACGGTTGAACTTGCCAAGGCCGTTACGCTTTTTGCGAAGCGTTTCCCCGCTTTGCATTTCGCCCGTTTTGACGTTCGAGCGGTCAATGAAGACGAATTGCGTGCGGGTTGCTTTAGCGTGACGGAGGTTGGGGGATGCTGTCACGTTTCCAGCTTGGTGCGCGACGAGTCGTTACGATTCAGTCGCTCTTACCGAGCGGTCTGGCAGCAATTAGCGGTGTGTGTTCAGACCGGCGCGCAGAACTTAAAACAAAAAGTGCGCCCCGTACCTTTAAACGAATTGCTTGCGCGGTGGAGTCAGGCCAGAGGTCGCTCGGATACCTTTGTCATCCACGAAAACTAAGCTCGTGCCGTGTAGGCGTGGCAAAGGGCAACGGCAGAAGCATCGGATTCATCGAGCGGCAACTCTTTCGCGAGTCCAAAGACCGCTTTAATCATTCGCCCCACTTGCTCTTTGGTGGATGCGCCGTGGCCGGTGACGGCTTGTTTGATGCGCTTGGGGGCGTATTCACTCACCGTTAAATTTAATCGGGCCAGGACACTGAGGGCGGCGCCGCGTGAAGCCCCCATTGCTTGAGCCGTGCGAAAATTCTGCACATAAATAGTTTCTTCGATAGCGGCTTCGGTGGGATGAAATTTTAAAATCATTTTCTCTACGTTCTCGGCGATAAGCCCGAGGCATTCGTAGGCTTCTAATTTCGCCGGCGCTTTGATGGTCAGACTGGCGAGGAGTCGTGGTGGGGTGACGCGGGTATCGATAACGGCGAGGCCCGTGCCGCGCAATGAGGGGTCGATGCCGATAATAATCGCAGCAGAGCCGCGGCGAGCGATGGACGCAGTAGCGGCTGTTTTCTTCTTAGCCTTGGTTGAAGCAGGTGATGATCCGTTAACGATTTTAGCGGTCCAAAGTGCGCGAGCGGATTGACGTGCCATGTTGTTGGGTTGGATTGCAGGGAAAGCGGCAGAGAAGGCAAAAGCTTATTCCTTGGATTGCTAAATTTCAGATAAGACAGAGGATACCGCGATGTGCTGGCTTCGGTTATTCACGTTTTTCTCGGCCATTATAAGTTTGGGCGCGGTTGAGCCTACGGTGGTAACCCGCGTTGTGCCTGAGGTTGAAGTTTTAGATTTACGGTCATCGGGTAAACTAAACCTCAAAGCTGTGCCTGAATGCTCGGCCTTGTGGGCAAGCGTTAAACACCCAGGAGTTTTCTGGACCCTGTCAGACTCAGGAAGCCGCCCCGAAATCGTACCTATATTTGCTGATGGCGGTTTGGCGAATGGTCGAGGAGGTATCGCTTTACGTGGCGTTAAGAATATCGACTGGGAAGCGATGACCGGGGACGCCGAGGGCAACTTGATGGTGGTCGATGCGGGGAATAATATTTCCACCCGAAAAGAGCTCTTCATTTATATTTTCAAGGAGCCGGATTTATTAGCCAAAGAAATAACGGAAGTGCGCCGTGTCAGTTTTGCGTGGCCGGATCAGGTGGCCTTTCCTGACCCTGATTTGTCACATGATTGTGAGGCTGTCTTTATTGCGAACGGAAAAGTCTACTTACTGACTAAGCATCGGCGCGACACTTTGACTGATTTATGGTGTGTGGAAATTCCGGCGTCAGGTGAGCGGGCGAATTTAAGAAAAGTGGCACGGTTTGACGTTCAGGGCATGGTCACCGACGCTTCGATTTCACCCGACGGGAAATCTTTAGCCATTCTCACTTATCGTAATGTTTGGGTTTTTCAGTTGCCAGTATCCGGCGAGGATTTTTTCCATGAACCCGCAAAATTTTGTCTGATCAATCCACCGATGCAGTCCTGGCAGGTCGAGGGCTGTGCCTGGTTGAATGCGCGCACGCTCATCATTGGTTCGGAGCAGGGCGACTTATACACGATTCCCGTATCGCAACTGTCGGACGTGAAATAATAATATAAAAACGGCCGAACCCCGGAGGGATTCGGCCGTTCGTTTTATGCTGATAATTGCTTAGAGCGCTTTAGCGGCGGCAACTACAGCTTCTTTGGTCATACCGAGTTCACGCATGACGGTGTCACCCGGTGCGCTGAGTCCGAAACGATCCGTGCCGAGGGCCTTACCGGCGGTGCCGATGTAGCGGCCCCATGAAATCGTAACGCCCGCTTCGATGCTGACGCGTTTGGTGCAACTTGCGGGAAGAATTTCTTCTTGGTAGGCCTTGGTTTGACGCGAGAAGATTTCCATCGAAGGCATGGAGATGACGCGTACGCCGGCACCGAGTTCTTCGGCGGCAGCGAGGGCCAGTTGTAATTCACTGCCCGTGCCGATGAGGATGTGAGTGAGTGCAGCGGTTTCTTTGCGCACGATGTAGGCGCCCTTCAAGGTGCCTTGGCGACGTGTGGCGACAGGAATGCTGTCGAGCGAAGGAACGTTTTGACGGGAGAGGATGAGGGCGACGGGGCCATCGCGACGAGCCACGGCGTGAGCGAAGGCCGCAGCGGTTTCTTCGGCGTCGGCCGGACGGAGCACGTCGAGGTTAGGAATGCAACGGAGGGCGCTGACGGTTTCGACTGGTTGGTGGGTGGGGCCGTCTTCGCCGACGCCAACGGAGTCATGCGTGAAGATGTAGAAGACCTGAAGCTTCGCGAGGGCAGCCACGCGAATGGAAGGGCGGAGGTAATCCGAAAAAGTCAGGAACGTGGCACCTGAGGGTTTGAAGATACCATGGTAGGCCACGCCGTTCATGATGGCGCCCATGCCGTGTTCGCGGATGCCGAAGTAGAGGTTGCGACCAGCCGGTGTAGCGATGTCGAAGTCGCCGACATCCTTAATGTAGTTCTTCGTTGAGCCGTGTAAGTCAGCTGAACCCGAAAGCACGAGCGGTGAAGCTTTAGCGACGGCGTTGATGCAGGTTTCGCCTGAAACGCGGGTGGCGAGGGCGTTCTTGCCGAATTCAGGAATCGCGGACAAGAGGGCTTGGACGTCGCCATGGTCGCCGGCTTGGGCTTTGGCGATGAGGGCGGCCTTCGCAGGGTTGGCTGCAGACCAAGCGGCGAAAGTTTTATTCCAAGCAGCGTGATCGGCGGCTTGTTTTACTTTGCGGTCGGCAAAGAATTTTTTCGTTTCAGGGGAAACGTAGAATTTTTCGTCGGGCAGACCGATAGACTTACGAGCGGCATCAATAAATTTAACACCTGCTTCGCCGTGACCCTTGGCGGTGCCTTGAACTTCGGCGATGCCTTTAGCGATAACTGTTTTGCAGATGATTAATTTAGGCTTACCGCTCTTGCTGGCGCGGGCGGCGTCGAGTGCTTCCGCAATCGGAGCGAGTTCATTACCTTGTTTAACGGTGAAGACTTCCCAGTTGGCGGCTTCGTAGCGTTTGGCTGTGTCTTCGTTCTGAGTTTTCGAAGCCATCGCGTCCAACGTCACATCGTTGGAGTCATAAAGCATGATTAAGTTATCGAGTCCGAAGCGTCCGGCGAACGAAGCGGCTTCTTGTGAGATGCCTTCTTGGAGGCAACCATCGCCGGCGAGACCGACGACGAAGTGATCAAAGATTTTATGTTCAGGCGTGTTGAAATGGGCGGCGGCCATTTTAGCGGCCATGGCCATACCGACGATGTTGCCGGTGCCTTGACCGAGAGGGCCCGTGGTGGCTTCGACGCCATTGGTTTCGCCGAACTCGGGGTGACCTGGGGTCTTGCTGTGGAGTTTACGGAATGCTTTTACTTCTTCGAGGGGGAGATCAAAGCCAGCGAGGTGCAGCCAGCCGTAGATGAACATCGAGCCGTGACCGGCGGAGAGCACGAAGCGATCGCGGTTAATCCAAAGGGGATCCGCTGGGTCGTGACGGAGAAAGTTTCCGTAGAGAACGGCGCCAATTTCGGCAGAACCTAGAGGCAGGCCGAGGTGTCCGGAGTGGCAGGCTGCGACGGCATCCATGGCAAGTCCACGGGCTTCGGTGGCAGAACGAGAAAGGTCGGTGGCGTTAGTGAGAGACATACCCTTATTCCGTAAGGGATAATCCCCTAGGGATTCCAGCCTTGAATGTAGGGAATTACACCTCCAAATGATGGATATGGCTGATAAGGAACATAAAGAACTCGAAGAGGGCATGTCTCTGTGCCTCGACTTCAAGAAACTCCGCAAAATTGCCTCGGGCGAAGCGGATGTCATTCCAGCCGTTGCTCAGGATGCGCAGACCGGCGAGGTGTTGATTTTGGGTTACGTCAATGAGTTGGCCTTGCAGACCGCCTTGAAAGAAAAGAAAGCCACCTTCTGGAGTACCTCGCGCAATGAACTTTGGATTAAGGGTCTGACCTCGGGGGATTTTTTAGAGCTCCTCGAGGTGCGGGTGAATTGCGAACAGAATTCTATTCTCTATAAAGTTCGTCCTGCGGGTCAGGGGGCGTGTCACACCAAGGGTGCGAACGGCAAAGCGCGATCGGGTTGTTACTACCGTCGACTCCGTGCCGATGGGTCGTTGGAAGCGATTTAAGTTCCGAAATTTATTCCGACGGAGAAGCGCCACTCACAGCCGTGCGACTGGTTTTCTCATTTTGATTTTCAAGTGCCATCGCCCGAATCGCCTGGGCGGCTTTGACGGTCGGAACGTTGCCGCTGATTTTAGTTAAATAACCCACGCGTGAAACCGTGAGGCTGTTGAGCAGTTCGAGTAGGTGGCTATCGCTGGCGTTGGCTTTAGTGAAGGTGAACTTCTGACTCATTAGAATGAGTGAAGTCACTTTAATCATCTTCTTAAATTCTTGGGTCGCAGCTTCGGCTTGCTCGGGTGTGGTGAATTCTGATTCACCGCGTAGTTGGATATTACGCCCAGATTCATTGATGGTGATTAGGGTTTGATGCATGCCCTTGTCGCCCATTTCACCGAGAAAACCTTTGGCCTTAATCTTGGAGAAATCCGTATAAAAAACGAGCCAGGGCTTATCGTTGGCTAGGTTGAGGGCGGAAATCGCTAGCGGGGTGGAGCACGACGCGGTTTTTTTCTGCAGACACGCAAGCGTAGGCTTAATCAATTCGGGCGAGGCGAGGAAGAGGCAGTCGTCGGCGAAGGCCACCAGAATGAGTTTACCTCGGTCGGCTTTGCTGGGTGACTCATGATGGATGTATGCAACCACTTCAGCCATATCCCAACTTGAATAGGATTCTATTGGGCTGCAAATAGCCGATGTCTTCTCGCTGAAGCTAGCGAGTTTTTTCAAACTAAATTTACCCCGCAGCAGGATAACTACTTTGGTTTTATTTACGGTAGCATTATTAACGCGGTATAAACCGGCGACGACCTCCTTGAGGTCTTGCAGCGGATTGAAGCCTAAGTTTTCTTCAATCGCCTTCGCTTCGGGTATGGAGAAAGTTTTGTCGGCAAAACTTTGTTGGATGACCTCGCCCAATTGTGTCTGTGCCAGCGAAGTATTGGAGAAATGCAGGAGCACGGCGGCACCTTCTGGTAATCCATCCGCCGAAATCTCTGCCTTAAGCGATAGGCTTGAGGTTAAGAAAAGGGCGATGGCAAGGAGGGTGCGCACGAAAAGGGGAGGGTCATTCAATCGAGAAATCGATCGAATGGAAAACCTGGATTCAGGGCAGTAGGCACAAAAAAGGGCGCCGGTTGGCGCCCTGAAGAGGATAGCTTAGAATCCGGGATTAGTAGCCGCCACGATCGCCGCCGCCGAAGCCGCCGCGTTCGCCGCCGCCACAACCACCACGACCGCCGCCGCCGAAGCCGCCACGACGTTCACCGCCGCCGCCGAAGCCGCCACGACCGCCACCGAAGCCACCGGAGCGACGTTCGCCGCCGCCGAAGCCACCGGAGCGACGTTCGCCACCACCAAAGGAGGGGCGTTCTTCGCGAGGACGAGCAACGTTCACCTTCAGGGGACGACCCATGAAGTCGATGTTCTCGGTCTTAGCGATCGCATCCTGAGCTTGCTGTGCATTGCCCATGGTTACGAAGGCGAAGCCACGAGGACGACCCGTGAACTTATCCATCATTACTTCCACGGAAACCACTTCTCCACCTTGGGAGAAATGTGCGCGGATGTCTGATTCTGTAGCAGCCCAAGGTAGGTTGCCTACGAATAACTTATTTTCCATATCTTTTGTTTCTTTAGTATTACTTACAACCGCATTGCCCGTTTCCTTCTTGGATTTCGATTTGCCGTCTTAGCGACCGTCAACTCACCGGATTCTTGCGGGGATCGCTCTTGGTTTGGTTATTTTCAGAGCGAACCTGACCCGCATTAGTTCACCTTTATGGGCTGTGAGCAAGTTTATTCACAATGGGGTCCATTACCCAGTCGAACCATTGACAGAATGGCCCCGTTTTCGATGATTTGATCATGGGTAAACCACTTGAAAACGCTGCCATTCACGAGGCTTTGGCATCGCTCAAGGGGTGGGGCTATGAAGATGGTAAACTATTGAAGGTTAGAGATTTAAAAGATTTTTGCGAGGCCTTGGATTTCATCAATAAAGTCGGTGCAATCGCTGAAAAACAGGATCATCACCCCGAGATTATTAATAATTACCGCCGGGTGACCCTAAAACTCTGTACGCATGATGCGGGTGGAAAGATTACGGAGAAAGATTTGACCCTCGCCCGTGCCATCCAATTGCTCTGTTCGAATGATTGATCCCGCTGAAGCCATCGACGCACTCCTAGAGGAGCTCCGTCGGCAGAAGGCGGCTGGGGTTCGCCGGGTAAGCGTTTCGGACGAAAGTTTGGCGCAGCTTAAATCGCTCACGGGCGAGGTGAGCGCGGTAGTGGCTACGGCGCCCGTGAAGTCGGCTGCACCCGTTACGGCTGCACGTGCGCCAGTGGCGGCAGTGGTTGTGCCCAAGGCTGCTGCTGTGGCGGTACCAAAAATTTCTACACCGCCGCCCGTTTGGAATTTACCTACAGGAAGTAAGAAGGAGAAAATGCTGTGGCTGGAAAATCAAGTGAATCAATGTGCGGAGACGCGCCGTCAACTACCCGAAAAAGCCAAGCCACTATTGGGTCGCGGCCCATTGGATGCTAAAGTTTTTATTGTTGGCGAAGCCCCCAATGCTGAGGAAATGGAAAAGGGTCAGGCCTTTGTCGGTGATGCGGGAGATTTATTAAATAAAATTTTAGCGGCCACGGGACTGAAGGAGGATGAAGTTTTCTTTACGAATTTAATTACCTGGAAGCCGACGGTCGCTACGCCATTTGGTAAGCGTCCACCGCGGGCTGATGAAGTGGAATTCGGTCGTCCCACACTCATGGCGCAGCTTGAAATCGTGAAGCCGCAGGTAGTAATTGCGGCTGGTGCGCAAGCCTTTGCTGCCCTCACGGGGTCGACCGAGACAATCACCCATAAACGCGGACAGTGGCATGAATGGATGGGTATCCCCATGATGCCCACTTTCCACCCAAGTTATTTATTAAAAACTCCCAGTATGAGTTACAAGCGTTTGGTCTGGGAGGATTTTCTGCAGGTAATAGAAAAACTGGGCATGCCGATTTCGGCAAAGCAACGAGCGTATTTCTTGGTTGAGCCGAAAGATACTCCCAACGACTAACGCACGGTGTTCACCAGCTTCTTTAGGGGGAACTGAAGAATGTGTGAATTGCGTCCGCTGACTTTGAGTTCGCGACGACGAGTGGTCGGCAAATCGCTTTGGGATCCGCTGGTAAAGCCGCAGGCAGACTGGAAGAAACCTTGGGTCTGCGTGGTGAGGGCGATGACTTTTTTAGCGCCGAGCCCTTTGGCACGGTGCTTAGCGTACTCGACGAGTTTCTTGCCGACCCCACGTCCGTGGTAGAACGGCTGCACGTAGACGGCGCAGATTTCCATGGCCTTACCGTCAGGGTAGGGGCGGAGGGCGGCGCAACCGATGATGCTGTCATCGATTTCGTAGACGAAGAAATCGGTAATCGATTGTTCGATTTGCTGACGTGTGCGCAGCACCAGGGCGTCGGTCTTCGCGCCGTGTTTAGCTAAATTGTAAAGTGCCTGAGCGTCTTTCTTTTTGGCAGCGCGGATACGATCGTAGTCGTTCGCGTGAATCATCGTGCCGAGGCCGACCTTGTCGAAAATTTCTGTGAGCAAGCCGCCGAAGACGCGGCCGTCGAGGATGTGCGCGCGAGGGACATCTTCATCCAGGGCTTTGGCGGATTGCGTCGCCTTACTCCGGATGCGTGGGTCGAGTTTGACGGATCTATTCGAGAGAATTTTTTTCAACTCGTCCTCAGGCAGATTAATTTTCACTTGGCCCTCGATTTGCAGTCCGGCGAACGGGGTGAGGTAAATTAATTTTGAAGCGCCCATGGCGGCGGCGAGTTCCATGGCGAGGTGATCGCTATTGACCCGTAAAGACTGGCCTTCGCGATCGCAAACGATGGGCGTGACGAGCGGCAAGATGTCTTGGGCGAGCATCGATTTCAAAATCGCGACATCGACTTTTTCAACTTTGCCCGTGAAGAGGTGATTCTTGCCTTTGATGACGCCGACGTTGGTCGCGCGCACGGCATTCGTGATGGCGCAACGCAAGCCTGCTTGCGAAAGGTGTTCGAGAACGGTTTGGGACACGAGCGCGGAAGCTTCGCGTGCGAGCGACATGGTCGCTACATCAGTCACACCTTCGCCTTGCACGTCGGACAGCGAAACATTGTGTTCGCCGGCGAGGGCGACGAGTTGCTGACCGATACCGTGGACTAAAATAACTTTAATTGATAAGCTCCGCAGTACGGCGATGTCGGTCACGATATTCGTGAAATTTTCGTGGCTGACGATGGAGCCATCGACGGCGATCACAAAAATGTGGTCACGGAACATCGGCACGTACCTCAGGATTCCCCGGAGGTCGGTCGGTTTCATCGCTCTTTCGCGCTGGCTGGACATGGGAATATTTATGGACTCCTCTTTGCTGTTCGCAATACTGATGAGTGCATGGGGTCCTCGCGTCAAAAAAAGATTTCATCGGTTCCGCCGGAGCTGGCGGACGCGGTGGACACTTTTATGGCCTACCTCTCGCTGGAACGCGGTTTGGCTAAGCTCACCGTCGCGGCCTATGAGGATGATTTAAATCGTTTTGCTCAGCACTGTGGGCGGGCGGGTAAGGGGCATTGGACCGCGGTCGGCTTGGCCGAAGTCGACTCCTGGGTGAAGTCCTTAGACCGCAAAGGGCATGCAGCGGCTTCGCTTTCCCGTCGGCTCTCGGCGGTGCGTGCCTTCGCGGCTCATTTAGTACGCATCGGACTTCGTCGTGATGATTTTACGGAATTGGCTAAGGGCCCCAAAATGAAACGGACCTTGCCCGGGACGATGACGGTGGAGCAGGCGGCTAAGGTCGTTTCGGCGCCAGATACCTCGACCCCGCAAGGTCTGCGGGATCGGGCGATGTTGGAATTGATGTACGGGTCGGGCCTGCGCATCTCTGAACTTTGTAGTTTAGATTTACAGGGCTTGGATATGGAATCGGCCGTGGTGCGCGTGCGCGGCAAGGGCTCGAAGGACCGCGTTGTGCCAGTCAGTGAGACGTCGATTGTCGCCATCCAGGCTTACTTGAAAGACGGTCGTCCGAAGCTCATGCGGCCCAAGACGGGCAGTGCATTATTCTTAAGTGCGCGCGGTCAGGCCCTTTCGCGAAAAACATTTTGGCTAAGTGTGAAGCAGGCGACCAAACGCTCAGGCGTCGATATTTCAGTGAAGCCACATTTATTGCGTCACGCTTTCGCAACGCACTTACTCGCAGGCGGTGCGGATTTGCGTTCGATTCAGGAAAT
Source organism: uncultured Opitutia bacterium (assembly GCA_903909465.1). Classification (GTDB taxonomy): domain Bacteria; phylum Verrucomicrobiota; class Verrucomicrobiia; order Opitutales; family UBA953; genus UBA953. Next base: position 14,497 of record CAIVVQ010000127.1, read on the forward strand.
GCTCGGTCACGCCGATATTGCGACGACGCAGATTTACACATCGGTCGAACGGACGGCGCTGAGTGATGCCCATCGCAAGCACCACCCGCGCGGCCGAAAGCCGTAAACTTAGAGGAAGAACAGCAGGCCGCCTAAAACCGTTACGGCCGAGAGTGTGCCGATGATGAACTTAGCAGTCGGTGAAACTTCAATGACGGCGACTTCTTCTTGATCAAGTGTGGGGCGCACTACGGCTTCGCGTAAGATGGCGAAGTAGTAGTGGATACTGAGGGCGACGCTGACGAGGGCGGCTCCGAAGATCCACCAAAGTTTAAGTTTCGCGAGGAGGATAAGAACAAAGAGTTTGGCAAAAAATCCAATCGAGGGAGGAATGCCGGCGAGTGAACTGATACCGAAGCCCAAGGCGCTGGCGATAACAGGGGAGCGGCGCAGCATTCCGCGCAATCCGAGGAGCGGGCGGCGGTGGTCTTCGGCGACAGGTATAGAGACGAGCGCTTGAGCGGTGAGGTAACTGCCGGCGATATAGGCCAACAGGTAATACGAAAGCAGGTTACGATTATAACCATCGCTGTCGCCAGCGACGAGCATCGCGGTGATGGCGGCTAGAATAAATCCAGCGTGCGAAACGCCGGAGAGAGCGATGATACGTTTTATATCGGTCGCAGCGAGTGCGGCGAGATTGCCGACGAGTAAAGTGAGGATGGAGGCGACGGCTAAGAGTGGGGCGAGTTTACCGGCGAGTGGTTGGAGTGGGCCAGTGACGAGGATGAATAAAATAAACGCGCCTGCGGCTTTCGAAGCGGTGCCGAGGAAGGTAGTCGTCGGTGTCGGTGCACCTTGATAAACGTCCGGGATCCAGGCCTGGAATGGGAAAGCGCCTAATTTAAAGGCGGCGCCGCCGATGATGAGGGCGATGCCGACCATGGTGAGTGCGGTGGCTTTGCCGGCGTTGAGTGCGAGTGCGACTTGCTCGAAGTTAAGGGAGTCGATGCCTGGGGCGCCGAGTGAGCCGTAGACTAAAACAATGCCCATCAGTAAGAGCGCGGAGCTTAGGCCGCCGGCGACGAGGTATTTAACGCCGGCTTCGAGTGAAGCTTCGCTCCGACGGAGGTAGCCGACTAAAATATAAAGTCCAACTGCGGCGGTTTCTAGGCTGACAAATAAAGTCACAAAGTGGTGTGACTGCACGAGGAGCATGAAGGCTGCGGTCACAACTAAGAGTACGTGGTGGTAATCAGCGATGACGGCATCTCGTTCGGTGAGAAAGCGAGTGGCGAGGAAACTAGTGAGGAGTGCGGAGATTAAAAACGTCAGACGGAAACCCATCGTGAGGTCGGTCACTTGCAGCAGGCCGGCGAAGGTGGTGACGGGGCCTTGAGCTGGATTCCAGGCGCGATTGGTAACGCAGGCCATCGCGATCACTAAGCACAGTCCGATGCGAGCGGTGACAGGTATGAGTGACTTCAGGGTCTTGGGCAGGAACATTGCTTGCACGAGGCTGAGCAAGGAAAGTCCGGCGACGCAGATTTCGGGAAGGATGCTGGCCCAATCGGCGTTCCGAGGGGCGAGTGCCTTGAAGGCGACATCGATAGTGGCAAACGTGGAAATCATCGGGCGGAAGGGGTAGCAGGTTGACTGGTTTTAATTTGAGAAATTTGCGTGATCCCTTGGGTCTCGGCGTTGGTATTGCGAGTGATGATTGAAGGAACGAACCCGATGACCATTGACGCGCCGAGGAGAATCACAGCGGCGAAACGTTCAGCCCAATTGATATCACCGAAGGGTGCTTGTTTGAATTGGTCTTCAATTGTTTTAGAAGTTGGACCGAAGAAGACATTGGCCACGGCGCGAAGGGAGTAAATCGCAGAGACGATGATAGTCGAAGCGACTAAAGCTTGGAGCCAGAGCGGTTCGGCGCGAAGGGAGAGGAAGATGCCTACCTCACCCCAGAAATTTCCGAAGCCGGGGAGTCCGACCGAGGCCATGGTGGCAGCGACGAAGAAAGCGGCCAGCACAGGCGTACGTGTGGCGAGTCCGCCCAGTTCATCGAAACGATACGTGCCGGTGCGGGATCGCACGCCATTGGCGAGAAGGAATAAAGCAGCGCAGGATAGTCCGTGAGCGACCATTAAGAAAATGGCGGCGTCTAGTCCGGCGGCATTACCGCGCGAAGTGCACACCCACAGTCCGAGGAAGATGGGACCCATGTGTGCGACAGAGCTCCATGAGATGAGTTGTTTAAGGTCGCGTTGAGCGAGGCAGACGAGTCCGATGAGGACGACGTTAGCGAGTGCACACCAGAGGAACCATTGGCTCAGTGAACCAGTGCCAATGGACATCGAGGCGACAGCGATCATGATGATACCGTAGAGACCAAATTTTTTCAATGCGCCTGCGTGGAGCATGGACACAGGGGTCGGTGCAGCGGAGTAACCCGGTGCGGCCCATGAGTGGAAGGGGAAGAGTGAGGCCAGTGTGCCGAAACCGAAGAGGGTGATGGCGGCGGTCGCGACGGGGAGTTGAACGCCGGGTTGGTGGAGTCCAATGAGTAGAAGGTCAAAAGTCGCTTGGCCCCATGAGAGGTCGGCTGCTTGCATCGCAATTAAAATGCCTGCTAAGGAAAGCATCGCACCCACCGTGAGGTAGATTGCCATTTGCATTGCGGCCGAACGTCGACCCTCGCCACCCCAAAAGAGGGTGAGGATGAAAGTAGGAATGAGGGCGAACTCGTGGAAGAAATAGAATCCGATAATATTTTGAGTGCCGAATACGCCGAGCGTGCCGCCGAACATGAATAAAATCAGTCCGAGGTAAGTGTTACGTGATTCGACTTCTTGATTAAGTGCTTTAATGCCTGCGGCTAATCCCACGATGGCGGTCATGGCCAAGAGAGGGGCGCTGATGCCGTTCAGTCCGAAATAAAAACCCCAAGCGCCTGCGAGTTTTTCTTTAAGTGGTGAACCGAAGGTGGCGGCACAGGGAAGGAGTAACCAAACGGCAATAAGAGCAGGAAGGGCGAAGCCGACGAAGGCGAAGCCAGAGGAAAAGCTACGCGAGAGGTTGCGCAGGCTGATTAAGATTAGCCCAATGATGATGGGCGTAAAAATCGCTGCGACGAGCAACGTGGGATTAAGGGCAAAGGAAGTTTCCATGATTTAGCGAGCGAGGAGGAACCAAATGAGTAAAAGGGAGCCGATGGTAATCCAAAGGGCGTAGCCACGAGCTTGTCCGCGGTGGAATAACGCGCCTGTTAAATGTCCGAGGGCAGCGGTGAGACCACCGACGATCCATCGTACGGTAATACCATTGATGAGAAGGAGGTCGAGGAAGGCGATAAATTCGGAGACGCGACGAACGACGTTATCGATGAACCATTGATAGAGGTTATCCATCCAGCGGTATTCGAGTAGGTGGTAGGTGCGCGGGGAGAAAACCTGCAGACTAGCGCGTCCAGGGAGCAGTCCGTAGAATTTCAAACTACCCAAAAGCCCTAAGGACAAAGCGAAGAGTCCGACAATCGTCGCGGGTGCAGTTAGGTGGAAGGCCATCTCATGCAATGGTTCATTGATGATTTGGAGTGCGGAAGCGGGCAGTAAGTAATGCGCTCCAAAGCCTGCGGCGATGGAGTAACCCAATCCGAGAACTGAAATCGGCAAGGTCATCGTCCAAGGTGATTCGTGGGCGTGTGAGGCGGCTTCGGAGTTCGCCGTGCCGAGAAAGACGAGGCGAATCATGCGACCGCTGTACAAGCAGGTGGCGAAGGCAGCGAGCGCGAGGAAACTGAACACGATAAATTTCTCATCATTCCATGCGGCTTCAATGATCGCATCTTTGGAATACCAGCCAGCGAAGAATGGCAGTGCGCAATTGGAAAGCGTTGCAGCGATGAAGGTCGCAGCGGTGAGCGGCATTTTCTTAAGTAAGCCACCCATCTTGAGCATGTCTTGTTCGTGGTGGCATCCGTGGATCACCGAGCCTGCGCCTAAGAAGAGTGTCGCTTTAAAGAATGCATGCATTGCCATGTGCAGCACTGCGAGTTCGGGGTGACCGAGTCCGAGGGCGCAGCCCATGATGCCGAGGTGAGCGAGGGTGGAGTACGCGAGGGACTTTTTAATATCCGTTTGCGCGAGTGCACACAGGCCTGCGAGTGCGGCCATGCCTGCGCCTGAGATTGCAATCCATTGAAGCACTTCAGGTGCGAGCAAGAAACTCACACGTGCCATAAAGTAAACGCCGGCGGCCACCATCGTGGCGGCGTGGATTAAGGCGGAGACGGGGGTGGGGCCTGCCATCGCATCGGTGAGCCAGACGTGTAAGGGGAACTGCGCAGATTTTCCAAGGAAGCCGCACATTAAGAGCAGTCCGACGGCAATCGGCACGGCACCTTTGAGTGGAGCAACGGCGGCCAGTTCAGCGAAATTAAGGGTGCCGTAGAGGTTGAGGCAGAGTGCGATACCTAAAATAAAACCAAGGTCACCAATCCGGTTGGTGATGAATGCTTTTTTCGAAGCCTCGGCGGCAAAGTCTTTATCAAAGTAATGCGCGATAAGCATGTAGGAGCTGAAGCCTACGAGCTCCCAGAAAATAAAGGTCATCAGCAAATTATCGGCGATCACGATGCCGAGAATGGAGAACATGAAGATGGAAAGTCCCGCGAAGAATCGTCCGCGCGCATTGTCTTCGTGCATGTAGCCAACGGAGAAGAGGTGAATCCAGGCGGCGACAAATGAAACCACGAACAGCATCAGTCGGGCATTGGCATCGATTAGGTAGCCGAAGCCCAGCGAGACATTACCGAACTTTGCGAGTTCGATGTGCCAGCTAATGGTGTCGTCGGTTTGTATCAATAAAACCAGGGCGAGAGTCGCGATGGTGAAAGCCGTCGCGGTGGAGAACCAGGCCGCGAAGCCTCCCAGTCGACGGAGGCAGAGCGCGGAGAATGCAGCTGCTCCTAAGGGTAAGAAAAGAATCCAGTGCAGCAGTTGAATAGAATCCATTGCAGAATTAATCGCAGAGGGTGGTGAGTTCGTTGGATTGAACGGTGCCGCGGCGACGGAAGAGGGCGACGATGAGCGCGAGGCCAACGGCGACTTCAGCCGCGGCGACTGTGATCACGAAGAAGACAAGGATGGCGCCGTCCATCGTTTGATTGAAGCGAGAGAAGGCGACGAGCGCTAAGGTGGAAGCAGTGAGCATAAGCTCGAGGCACATGTAAACCACCAGCAGGTTGCGACGGAGTAAAACGCCGGAGAGTCCAGCGACGAAGAGCAGGCCGGCTAAGGTGAGGTGATGGGCAAGGGTGGTGTGTTCCATGGCTTTAGGCTTTTGGGGTGGGGTCTTTGCTCAGCGAAACGACGCCCACGAGCGCGACGAGTAAAAGGAAGCCGGAGATTTCGAGCGGCAGTAAATATTTAGTGTATAAAAGACGGCCAAAGGATTTGGCGGAGGTGGTGAAGGTCGCAGGATCAACCGAAAGTTCCGGCGGGGTGTTGCCAGCTAGAGTATTGGGAACGGCGCCCGACCAGTGAAAGAGCCAGAGCACGCCAGCGGCTAAGAAAAAGAATAAGGCGAGTCCGGCCGCCGCTTTTTTCCAAGGGTAGACCGTTGGGCTTTCGGCGGTGTCGGACAGGAGCATGATGACGAATAAAAAAAGCACCATCACGGCGCCGG
>CAIVVQ010000128.1 GCA_903909465.1 uncultured Opitutia bacterium
CTGAATTCAAAACGAATACCGAAACCAACAATAAGAATTTCGAAACTTCGATCGCTCAGCTTCAAGCTGCTGTAAAATCCAAAGCTGGCGCTTCCGCCTCGGCTAAGGGTTCGGCTGCTGCTGGTCCTGGCGAATACTCGGTTGCTAAAGGCGACACTCTCGGTGCCATCGCTAAGAAAGCCGGTATCTCCCTCAAGGCTCTCCAAGATTTAAATCCTGGAGTTGATGCGACCAAGCTTCGCATCGGTCAAAAACTGAAGACTAAGTAAATCCCGATGTCGGCGCCCGCTCGCTGGTCCGTCCAGCAAGAAGCGCTACATGCAGACTGCAAAGTCTTCCGGGTTTACAAAGAACACTGTCATCACCCTCTCGATCACCGAGAGGGTGATTTCTTTGTTATACATTCAAGTGACTGGGTACTCGCGTTGCCCATCACGGATGACGGGCGAATCGTAATGGTTCGGCAGTTCAGGTTTGGCCTACGCGACCTCTCCACCGAGCCACCCGGCGGCATTATGGACAAGGGCGAAAACCCGCTCGTCACCGCTGCCCGCGAAACCGAAGAAGAGACAGGTTTTACAGGGGGCAAAGCCACCCTGCTCGGCTCCTGCTCGCCCAACCCCGCCATCCAGCGAAACCAGTGTCACTTCGTTTTACTCGAAGGCGTTAGGCCAACCGGCACAAGGGCACTTGATGAACACGAAGAGCTTCAAGTAATCTGTCTACACCCGAAGCTCGCCCTATCCGACGCACTCGAAAATCCACGCACCCATTCTCTCGCACTCCTCGCACTCTATCGACTCCGCGACGCACGCCCCGAACTTTTTTCATGAGCACACCCCGACGAATTAAAATCAAAGACCGCCCCAGCCCAGATAATGTTCTGGTCGTTGGCTCTGTCGCCTACGATAGCATCGTCACTCCCCACGAGTCGGGCGAAAAAATTCTGGGTGGCAGCGCATCCTACGCTTGTCTCGCAGCCAGCTACTTCGCCCCGCCTCACATCGTCGGCGTAGTCGGACACGACTTCCGCGATCGCGATCGCAAAAAACTCGCGAAGCGCGGTATCGATTTATCCGGACTGCAAACCGACGAGACGGGTCGCACCTTCGCTTGGCGCGGCCGGTACCACGAGAATTATAACCGTCGCGACACGGAAGATTTGCAGCTCAATGTTTTTGAGCGCTTCAATCCGACGCTTTCTGCAGCACAGCGCGCCACACCGTACGTCATGCTCGGAAATATTCGTCCCGAATTGCAGCTCTCCGTACTCGATCAACTCGATGCTCCAAAATTTATCGTCGCCGACACCATCGACATTTGGATCGAAACGAAGCGTGAACTTTTTGCGCAAGTGATGCGTCGGGCCGACCTCCTCGTGGTCAACGATACCGAATCAGCCAAGCTGACCGGTGAGACCAACGTCATCATCGCCGGCCGCCACCTCCGGGCCCACGGCTGCCGCACCGTTATTATCAAGAAGGGCGAACATGGCTCCGTGCTCTTCCATGAAGACGGCCTTTTCAGCCTCCCGGCCTTCCCTGTCACTGAGCTACGCGACCCCACTGGGGCGGGCGACAGCTTCGCAGGCGCCCTACTGGGCTACATCGCCGCCACGGGTAAGTCCGACTTCGCCACGCTCCGCCAGGCCATGCTCTACGGCACCGCCGTGGCCAGCCTGACGGTTGAGGCATTCTCTACCGACCGACTCGCCAAAGCGGGCTGCAGTGAGATCAAGGCCCGCCGTAAGCAGCTGCTGCAGATGACCAAGGCTTAAGACTTCTTCCCAAGGGCACGCCAAAGGAAGAAGAGCAGTAAGGCGGTGAACGCGGTGTCGCCGACTATCATCGGCCATACGCCAATGTGCCGGCCCGAAATGGCTACGGCCACACAAGAGCCTAACATAAAAATAATAACCGCGACGATCCAGGGGACCAGCCGGCGTAAACGCTTCTTGGCTTCTTCTTCGTTCATTTTTGGGTGCGACGGTAAAATTCAGCTAAACCAATTAAGGTGAGGTGCGGCTCATATTGCACGCGCGCCTTCCATTCGGCTGGTAAATAAATCGCGGCGCCGCCCGTCACAACGACTTTGGGGGCGGGGCTGCCCGACTTCTTTAATTCGGCAACAACGCCATCGAGCAGCGCGCCGATCATTCCAGCGAAACCTAATGCGCAACCGGAGCGCATCGCGTCAACGGTCGACTTCCCAATGGCGGGTCCGCCTAAAAGATTTTTCACATCCAACGCAGGCAACAACGCCGTGCGTTCATGCAAGTACTGCGTCATCAGCCCCATCCCTGGCGCAATGATTCCGCCGGCGTAACCTTTCTCGGTTAAAATATCGACCGTGGTCGCAGTGCCCATGCCGATAATCACAGCGGGAGCACCGCAGACAACCTGCGCGCCAATACAATCAGCTAAACGATCCTGACCCACTTCGGCAGGCTTTGGGTAATCGAAGCCCAATCCGATGAGCCGATCGTGACGGAGTAGCTGCACAGGCACGACGCAGGTTTTCAAAAATACTTCGAGGGCTTGCGATACGGCAGGCACGACGCTGGCCACCGCAACACCCGAGGGACGGTGCTGCGCCATCAGCTTCTCGATCGTGGCCGTCGAAATCTCCTTGGTGCTTATTTCGCCATTCGCGCCAACGGTGCGCCCATCGACCATGCCCCAGTGGGCATGCGTATTTCCAATATCGAGACAGAGGATGGACACGGCCCAAGCGTAGACGCTCTTCCTCCGAGGGCAAGACTGCTCAACTAAACTTTCGGCAGTGTGACTTCGCCCGAAGAGATCAGCATGCGTTGACCTGCGGTATCATTCAAAATCAACGAGCCATCGTCATCCACGCCCTGCACGACACC
>CAIVVQ010000129.1 GCA_903909465.1 uncultured Opitutia bacterium
AGGGCGACTGCCGCTTGGAAGGCGATGAATTTGCCCATCTCCGACATATCAATGCCGTAGCAATCAGGGTAGCGGATTTGCGGAGCGGTCGAAGCAATGACGATGCGTTTGGGATTCGGCCGCGCCAGGATGCGCAGAATCGACTGACGTAACGTGGTGCCGCGCACGATGGAATCATCGACGCAAACCAGCGTGTCCCCCTCGCGCACGGTGCCGTAAGAAATATCGTACACGTGTGAGGCCATTTGCATCCGATTCTTTTCCTGCGAAATAAAGGTGCGAAGTTTGACGTCTTTATGGGCGACTTTTTCGCCGCGCGGCCAGCCACCTAAGACGAGACGATCGATGGCGGCTTCGTCTAGTTTTCCAGCACGTAGGGCTTCGGCTAATTTGTTGCGTACTTGTACGCGACGGCGACGGCGGAGCTCTTCCATCAAGCCGTACCAAGCGATTTCCGCCGTATTAGGAATATACGAGAAGACCGCACGATCGTGGTCTTCTTTGATTAATTCCAAAACATCATTCGCCAGTGCCGCCCCAAGGGCTTTGCGCTCAGTGTAAATTTCAGGGTCGTTGCCGCGCGAGAAATAGATGCGCTCGAAAGAACAATGGAGCTTTTTCCCGGGTGTGTGAATGGGCTCAAGTATGTGACGTCCGTCAGCCTTAATAATTAAGGCCGATCCCGGCGGGACTTCTTTTACGTCTTCTTGGTTCACGCCGACGATGGTCATCAGCGCCACACGCTCCGAGGCAACGGCAATTAAATCATCGGTCTTCACGTACCAAGCGGGGCGAATGCCATTCGGGTCGCGCACGACAAAGGCGTCGCCGTTACCGACGAGGCCAGCGATGGCATAACCGCCATCCCAATTCTTCGCTGCCTTGCGGAGCACATTGCCCACATCGAGGTGCTTGGAAATTTCTTTCTGCACCGCCGTGCCTTCGAGGCCTTGATCGCGGAACGCCTTGAACAGGCGGTCGTGTTCTTCATCGAGCCAGAAACCGATTTCCTCGAGAATCGACTGTGTGTCGGTCGAGTAAATCACGTGCGCCCCGCGCTCAGTCAGCGAAGCATTCAGCGCAGGCGTATTCGTGAGATTGAAATTGCCCGCGACCAACAGATTGCGCGTCGGCCAAATGGACTTACGTGCGTAGGGATGACAGGAAACGGAATCAAAATTACCCGACGTGCCGTAGCGCAAGTGACCGAGTAATAGTTCGCCGCCGAAATCAAAATAGCGCTTAACGGTTTCGGGAAACTCAGGAACGATGGTCGCCTCGCGCACCATGTCGGAGTAAGCTTTGATCTGTCGGGTAAAAATTTGCGTTAAACCTTGGGCGCCAATTTCACGATCGCGGAACAAAAAGGCTTCACCGTTTTCGGCGCCAATTTTCACACTGCCGATGCCCGCGCCGTCTTGGCCACGGTTGTGCTGCTTCTCCATTAAGAGGAACAGCTGGTTGAAGCCGTGTAGGGCCGTACCATACTTTTCCTGATACCACTTGAGGTCCTTAGTCAGTCGGACCAGGGCAATGCCACATTCGTGCCTTAAGGAGTCGCTCATCGCAGGCTTCAGAGTTTGCCTGCTTAGCGCGCTTCCTGTCCAGCGCTTACTCTTTTAAGTGCGCAAGATTCTGTCCAAACGGGCTAAACTTTCCGCAATTAGCCCAGCCATCGTTGAATGCTTGCGAAACGCGGGGTCTTTATGATAATCGGCTAAACCCTCCGCCAGTTCGTGCGCCTTTTCGGGAGTGGATAACAAATTAGACTCCATGGCCTGGAGCAGGTCGCGTACGCGGTCGGGTGCTGCTAACAAGCGACGGTGAATAAGGGAGCGCTCCTCCCGGCGGTACTGCGCCGCCGAATCGGCATTGATGTGCTGACGGCAGAGCTCGGTGAAGGGCTGATTTTCTTTAAACGAACCGGGTAAATAGAAGCGCAAGCGCCCATCGTAGGACTGTTGGTCAAAATCCATCGCCCGCACGCGGATCGCGGTGGCATCAAAGTCGGGCGTCACGGCGACCACAAAATTATACGCCCGCATGTCGCCCAAGAGGCGAACCATACAGCGCTCCTCGAATTTTATAAGTTCCTTAGCCAAGCGCACGGGGTGATGCCCGTCCGCCGCCAGCCACTTCTCCGCAAAGACGTCGCCCGGAATGCCGGTGACGTGTTCTTCGACCAGTGAATCGCCACCCGTTAGGTAGTGAATGCGGTTAGGCGAGAGGAGGTGCTCGAGCTCGAGTCCGCAAACGCGCGAGGCATCGCCCGTTTTAATATAAAAATAATCATGATTCTCGTTCGTCGCATTGACGATGCGGATACGGAAGGGCTGCGAGTTGCCAAACGAACAGAAATCAACGCGGTCGACATAGACGTGACGAAACGCGCGCATGCCGCCTTCGCCGCGCAACAGCGCATAAATCTCCAGCAGCCCTTGCGAGAGCCTGGCCATCACGTCTGGCGGATAGGTTACGGTCTCCCAGAGTGTGTCTTTGCCCCGATCTAATAAAGGAATCGCATCGGAGTAGGCTCGCAGGTCGGCGTAGGTGACAGGCAGCGTGACCTCGCGGCCTTCGCGCGCTAAGTATTCACGCAAGTTTTCACCGATGGCAAAAGCGGGCTTACGATTGGTGCGTTTAAATTCCCCCGTAAAGCCTGCGTCGTCCATCGTTCAATCAAGATTAGGGCGCTGGCTCGATTCTTCAACGGTCATCTGCAGCGGCGCTCCGGGATGACATTCGGCGCGGTACGCAATGAAGCCGCGGCGGTGCTGATCGTAAATAGGCCAGAGGATGGTCGTGTCCGACGCTGGAATTTGAATGCCATTAATTTCTTCGCGCGAAAAGAATTTGAAATGCCCCTCGTCGATAGTGCTGGGAATTTTTTGGAGCGGCTTGCGACAGTCGAAGAGGAACATCAACCAATGCGCCTGCCCCTCATAGCCTTTTTCAGAGACCATGCCGAAGAGGTGCAGGTCAGAGGCCACGATGGTGTGGTTGGCTTCTTCGGCTACTTCGCGCACGGCACATTCAAAAGGGGATTCGCCCGTACTAGTTTCCAATTTTCCACCCACCGGACTCCAGCATCCTTGGTTCGGCGCCTTGGTGCGTTGGATCAGCAATAACTTCCCCGCATCGTCGTGGATAAAAACGAGGACGCTAATTTTAAAAGGTAGGGCGGAGGCCGCGGACATAAATCCACCTTGTAAGAGAATGTCGCAGGCTCAACCATGGATTAGATTAAATAACGCCATGCCCGAGCTAGCCGAAGTCGAATATTTCCGCCGTCAATGGGACGCGGGCATCGGTAAAAAGGTAGCGGGAGTGAGCTGGCATAAAAAGGCGCGAGTGAATCGCGGACTAAACATAGCGAAGATCAGCCGACTGCTTAAGGGCGCGACGTTTCTTTCGTCACACGCCGCCGCTAAGCAAATGGCGTTTCGTTTCAGCAACGGTATTTGGATTGGTCTGCACTTGGGTATGACGGGTCGACTGGAGTGCGGCGACGATCAGCGTGCGCCGACGCCCTACGATCACTTTGTCATCAAAATGTTGCGCGGTAAAAACTTATTCTTCGTCGACCCGCGTCAATTCGGGCGCGTGCAATTCTTTCAAGGTGAAGGCGTGCCCGAATGGTGGGCGAAAATTGCGCCCGCCATTCTCTCTAAAGATTTTAATGTCGAAGCGGTCGCGGCATTTCTGAAGCGTCGCGCCCGTGCACCGATAAAATCAGTGCTGCTGATGCAGGAGCGCTTCCCAGGAATTGGTAATTGGATGGCCGACGAGATTTTATGGCGTGCAGGTTTTCATCCCGCCGCCAAGGCGGGAAACTTTGGCCCCACCGCTACCAAAAAATTAACCACAACCCTGAAGAAGGTTTGCACGGATGCGATGCGCGTCATCGGCAAGGATTGGTCCGACCCTCCGCACACCTGGCTATTTAATCATCGCTGGCAGGACGGCGGGAAATGTCCGCATTCGAAGGAGCCTTTGAAGCGTACCGTGATTGGCGGTCGGACGACATGTTGGTCGCCGACAAAACAGAAGCTCGGCGCGGAACGCCGTTGACCTTCTGCGGCGATAGCGAAATTTAATTTCATGCGCATCACGGGCGGCATTGCACGCGGCATTCAATTGCGCGTCCCCTCTAAGGGAGGCGTCCGCCCCGCCACGGATTATATTCGCGAAGCTGTTTTTAGTTCGCTGGCAGCATTCATTCCCAGCGCAACCGTGTTAGATCTCTTTGCGGGCACCGGCGCATACGCACTCGAGTCTTTAAGCCGCGGGGCCAAGTCGGCTACGTGTGTCGACCTGCGCGCAGGCAGCGAATTAGATGCGAACGCACAGGCCGTGGCGAAGTCGATGCAACTGCCGCAGTTACCCATTAAGATTATTACGGGCGATGCGACAAAGCCCGTGAAATTGGACGAAACCTTTGATATTGTTTTCGCTGATCCTCCCTGGGAATTATGGGAAACAAAAGGCGCCGACATTGCACACGCCGCCGTCGGCTACGCGAATGCCAGCGTTGACGCGCGCGTTATCCTGGAAGCCCCTGGAGGGTTTGAAGTTCCGGTGCCCACGGGCTGGAAACTTAAAAAAGTTATCGGCAAAGGGAAAGGCCAGCCAGCCGCTTCGATTCTCGTCCGCGCTTAAGTTACGGTGCGAGCGGCCGGTGTTTTTCCCAGATCTTTAATTGGGAGAGCATAATCATGCTGCCAGCAAGTGCGGCGCTTTCCACACGCAGGATGCGGTCGCCGAGGTGACAGAGCGCAAAATTATTTTTTATTAAGAGCGCGCGTTCAGTGGCCGACCAACCACGTTCGGGACCAATCGCCAAGACGGCGTGCGGGGCGGTGGGCGCATTTTCTCCGAGCGCGTGCGTAGCCTCGTAAGGGTCCAGCGCAACTTTCCAGCTGCTCGTTTTAATATCCGCCAACGCCGCAGTTAAAGTTGCACAGCGGATGACCTCAGGGACTTGAGTGGAGCAAGCTTGCTCAGCGCCTTTGATAACGTGCTCAATCCATTCGCCATCTTTCCAGAGTGAACTGGTGGCGTAACCCGCGTCGCCTTTTTCGGTGTCGAAGAAAATAATTTTATCCGCACCCACGCTGGCAAGGTCGTGCAGAACTTTTTTAGCCGTTTGCGGACGGGGCAGGCCCACGATGACCGTGAGGGGAATTCTTTTTTGGACCAGGTCCTCAAATTTGACGGTGAATGTGAGCACGGGTTGCGTCGCTTGGATTGTTGCGAGGCCGCGCCGCGCATTTTTAATTCCAATATGAAATGAGTCGCCGACTTTTAGTCCCACGGTGCCGAGCAGGTGCACCGCCCGAACATCGGCGAGGGGCAATCCGTCGCTTAATTCTTTTTCGGTGAGCAAAACTAAGTTCACGGCCGCTTAATTTGTTGGGCATAATGTAAGAAGCGAGAGGGAAGGGCGGCAAACGCTTGCACGCGGGGGCGGCTTAGGTATTTTCGCTCCATGGATTTATCGGACCATCGTAAGGAGTATGCGACGCACGGACTCGACCGGGGCGAGCTTCTGCCATGTCCATTGGCCCAATTTAAAGTTTGGTTCGAGCAGGCGAAGTCTTCCGGGATGATTGAACCGAACGCCATGGTCTTGAGTACGGTTGATGCCGCCGGCGTGCCCCATGCGCGCACCGTCTTATTAAAGGCGGCCGACGATCGCGGACTCACCTTCTTTACTAATTACCATAGCCGCAAGGGGGCTCAGCTCGACCGCGAGCCCCGAGCATCGCTCCTTTTCCCGTGGTACGGCCTGGAACGTCAGATTCACGTAAGTGGCAGAGTGGTAAAGACTTCCGAACAGGAATCAGCCGCCTATTTCGCTAAAAGGCCCTACGGAAGTCAGCTGGGCGCCTTGGCGTCTGAACAAAGCGAGGTCATTGCGGACCGAAGCAGCCTCGAAGCGCGATTAGCAGAACTTAAGGCAAAATACCCCGAAGGTAAGGTTCCGAAGCCCGAAAATTGGGGCGGATACCACTTAATTCCGGATTCCTACGAGTTTTGGCAAGGCCGGGTTAATCGGCTCCACGACCGCTTTTTATACACTTTAGAGGGAAAAAACTGGGGAATTAAGCGCCTTAGCCCCTAGGCTAAATTGGGATTAGATTCCCTAATAGGGAAGGGGGATGCCCCTAACTCGTGAAGCAGGGAATAGCGTAGGGTTGACCAACCTGCTGGGTTTCGTTCACACCTACCTTCCTGCGTCTAATGCGCCTCGCCCTTTTACTCTCTCTTTTAGCTCCCTCCTTCGCCCTGGCGAACGAGGGCGTTAGCCAAAAAGCAGAAAACCTTTTCGAAATTGGCGGCTTCCCCGTGTCGAACTCGGTGCTGACGACATGGATTATCGCACTGCTCATTATCGTAGCCGTTCGAGTTTTAGTCGGCACTCCCAAGATCATCCCATCTAGGGGTCAGGCCCTCGTGGAAGACATGGCTTCTGGCCTGCGCAACTCCCTCGAACCCATCGTCGGCAAGAGCATGATTGGCAAAGTATTCCCCACGCTCTGCGGATTCTTCATCTTCATTCTTCTGATGAATTGGAGCGGACTCCTCCCGGGAGTGGGCACCTTAAAGTACAATGACGGCACACATTGGATTGATGCGATTCGTCCAGCGACGTCGGACCTCAACACGACCTTCGCCCTGTCCATCGTCTCATTCGCCGCCTGGACCTACTTCGTTTTACGTTACGCCGGATTCAAGGTTCTGATCTTCGACTTGTTCGGCAATAAATCCGACCGCAATGAAGTGGGTTGGCCAATGTGGATCATGCTCAGCTTTATTTTCTTGGGCGTTGGCGGCATCGAAGTAGTTTCCATCACCTTCCGCCTGATTTCACTTTCATTCCGTCTCTACGGAAATGTTTTCGGCGGCGAAAACCTCATTCACTCTCTGGGCGGCATCGCCCCCTATGTCGTTCCTGCATTGGCTGGCTTGCTCGAAGTGTTAGTCGGCCTGATCCAAGCTTTCGTTTTCACGCTCCTCTCGGCCGTCTACATCGGCCTCATCTGTAATCACGAAGGCGGACACGCCGACGAAGAACACGCGCATTAATTTACTTTCAAGGCGTATGACTTGCTGGGAAACCCCTATGCGATGCGTTAAGAAAAAAACCAAAAAACAAACAACATGATCATCGCAGAAATCACTGGTTCACTCCCCGCCGCCTTCGGCTGTCTCGCCGCCGCTATTGGCGTAGGCTTAGTTGGCGCTAAGGCAGTAGAATCCGTCGGTCGCAATCCTGAGGCTTCCGGTAAGATCCTCGTCCAGTCCATTCTGGGCATGGCTCTCGCTGAAGCGGTCGCGTTCTACGCGATCTTCCTCGCGAAGTAACCACCACGCGGCGAAGCCCCTTCGGGGGCTAGCCGCTTCTCTTTCACTGCGCAGATTAATTTAAAATAAAATGTCTACACTCTCACTCTTCCTCAACGCGGAGCCCGCTCACGCCGCCGCCGAAGCCCACGCCGCTTCGAGCAACCCAGTTGACTCCATCATCCAGCTCTTCGGCAGCTTCGGCGTCGATGGCCCGCACCTCCTCGCACAGTTAATCAATTTCAGCATCCTCGCCTTTGTTCTCTACCGTTTTGCCATCAAGCCTGCACTCGGACAACTCGAAGAGCGCATTCGCCAAGCCGAACAATTACAAAGCGACCGTGCTTCGGCTGAACAAAAACTCGCCGACGCCCGTAAGCACGCCGAACAACTTTTGACCAAGGCTTCCGATGAAGCCGCGAAGCTCCTCACCGACGCCCGCAACTCCGCCAAACAAACGGTTGAAGGCGCGAAGGCTGAAGCTTCTGCCGCTCAAGCTGAAATCGCTCGCAAGGGCGCCGAAGCCATTGAGGCCGATCGTCGCAAGATGATGAACGAAGTGCGTGGTGAAGTTTCCCGCCTCGTGGTTGAAACCGCCGCCAAGGTGCTCGAGCAAAACCTCGATGACGCTCAGCGCGCGCGCTTAAACGAAGCCGCCACCAAGCAACTCGCCTCCCGATAATTTTTTATGTCCGCTGCCTCCATCCGAGCTGAAGCCAAGAAACTTCTCGCCCTCTCTTTAGAGAGCGGAGCGGTTTCCGCTGAACGTGTGGCTGCAGTCTTGGGCGCATTAAACAAGTCGCGCCCCGCACACACACTGCGCCCATTGCTCCGTGCTTATTTGGCGAATGTTCGTCGCGAACTCGCCCGCAGCGAAGCGCGCATTGAACACGCCGGCCCTCTTTCGTCCGCTGAGTCCGATGCGATTGCCGCACACTTTACCAAAGCCCTCGGCCGCAAGGTCAGCCCCGTTCTCAGCCGCAACGATGCACTCATCGGCGGCTTCCGCGTACGCGTGGGTGATGACGTCACCGACCTTACCGCATCATTGCGCTTAGCGAACCTCGCCAAATCCCTTTCCTAATTAAAACACCCCTAAACTAAATTTATAAAACCA
>CAIVVQ010000130.1 GCA_903909465.1 uncultured Opitutia bacterium
ACGCCGATGATGACGGCGCCGGTTGTGGAAACGAATCCGCAAGCAGGGGTGATCACAACGAGACCAGCAACTACGCCAGAGCAGAGACCAAGGACGCTCGCGTGCTTACGGAGAATCCATTCTAGGCCAGCCCAGGTGAAACCTGCGACTGCGGCGGCGAGGGTTGTGGTGGTGAAGGCTTGAGAAGCAACAGCGTCAGCAGCGAGTGCCGAGCCAGCATTGAAACCATACCAACCTACCCAGAGCATACCGGTGCCAACTGCGCAGAGCACCATGCTGTGAGGAGTCATGGCCTTCTTGCCGAATCCGATACGAGGTCCGAGGATCAAGCAGAGGAGGAGCGCGGACCAACCAGAGGTCATGTGAACCACGGTGCCGCCTGCGAAGTCGATAGCCTTGATAGAGGCCTTAGCATTCCAAACGCCGTTCATGTCGCCGGTGATGCCCCAGATAGCGTGAGCCATTGGGAAGTAGACGATAAACATCCAAGCTGTCATGAAGATCATGAGGGCAGAGAATTTCATGCGTTCAGCAATCGCGCCAACAATCAGGGCGGGCGTGATGATGGCGAACATCAGCTGGTACATCGAAAACACATTTTGGGAGATCCAATAAGCGTAGTCGGTGTTAGGTGCTGCACCTACTCCGTTTAAGAAGAAGTATTCGCTACCACCAAAGATATGTCCGAGCAGGGTTCCGTCGAAACTCTTGCCGAAGATAAGGGAGTAGCCGACTGCCCACCAGAGGATGGTGACGAGTCCCGCCAAGCCGAAGCATTGTGCGACGACGGAGAGGACGTTCTTGCTACGAACTAAACCGCCGTAGAAGAGGAAGAGGCCAGGAAGCGTCATGAATAACACGAGCGCAGCGCAAATCATCATGAACCCATTGTGACCTGGGCCGCTGGTGCTTGCTGCGGGTGTTAAGGCAACGGTGATGTTTCCTTTAGCATCTTTAAGTGCGGCGGTTGGATCGCCGTTACCTAAGTAAGCTTCGATGCCTGCAAGGCGTTGTTCAATCGAAGGAGCCGGTGCAGGTGGTGGAGTGCTATCAGCAGCAGGCGCCAGGTATGGCATAGCTGCGAAAGCGAGGATGGTGAGTGTGCGTAACAGGGAGTTCATGGCATGTCCCCTATCGCAACGCTTGTGCCAAGTAGGTGGGAGGGTGCTGACCCGCCGATTTTGATTAAAATTAAACTTTAAACCCCGATTTGCCTGTCTCTTTTCAAGCAAATCGGGGCTTTGTAACCCAAGGGGCTAGGCTGCCTGGACTTATAGTTTTATAATTAACCGTGATTATAGCCTTCTTCACCGTGGTCTGCGATATCAAGGCCTTGCGCTTCTTCCTCTTCCGTCGGTCTCAACCCAATCGTTTTTTGAACGAGTTTAGCAAGCAGTGCGGTGGCTACGACAGAAAGAAGAATGCATACACCCATGGCGACTAGCTGACCTTTAACGAGCGACGATTTTATAATTCCCTCGGTCGCTGGATTTACTTTTGGGCAGACGAGTAGGGCGGTTGCGATTGCACCAATCGTTCCTCCGACTCCATGCACACCGAAGGTATCTAAGGCGTCATCATATTTTAATTTCCCTTTTAAGTATGAACACGCCGCATAGGAAAGGGCGCCCGCGACCACACCGATAAGAACGGAGGAGCTGGTGCTGACGAATCCGGCGGCGTTGGTGATCGTAGCCAGTCCAGCGATTGCGCCCGAGCACAACCCGAGTACCGATGGTTTGCCCCGGTGAAAAATTTCCACCGCTGCCCACGAGAGAGTCGCGGCTGCCGCGCCGAGCGTGGTGGTTAAGAAGGCCTGAACCGCGATGCCATCGGCGGCTAGGGCCGATCCTGCATTAAAGCCATACCAGCCTGCCCAAAGTAGCCCAGTGCCGAGTACACATAAGACCATGCTGTGAGGAGCCATGGCGCGTTTGCCGAATCCTTCGCGAGGACCAACGATGATGCAGAGAATGAGTGCGGACCAACCCGAGGTCATGTGCACGACGATTCCGCCGGCGAAGTCGATAGCCTTGAATGCGGATTGCGCGTTAGCCATTGCAGCAAAGTCTCCCGACTGTCCCCACATGGCGTGGGCGATTGGGTAATAAACGAGAAGCGTCCAGAGGGCCGAAAAAATCATTACGGCTGAAAATTTCATACGTTCAGCCACTGCACCGATAATTAAAGCGGGAGTGATGGCCGCGAACATCGCTTGAAAGATGGCAAATGCGCCCGAGGATATTCTTCCATCGTAGTTGCTGGCGCCCGCGCCGATACCAGCGAAGCCGAAGTGCTCGGTGCCGCCAAAAAAGTGGCCGATGCTTGATCCTGATAGCGATGTGCCAAAGACGAGGCTGTAACCGAAGCCCCACCACATTAATATACCCATGGCGGTTAGCGCCAAGCACTGCGCAGCAATTGATAAAACGTTTTTGCTCCGGACGAGTCCGCCGTAGAAAAGGAAGAGTCCGGGAATACACATCACTAAAACAAGTGCGGCACTAACGAGTACCCACGCGTTGTCTCCGGCAGTTACGGTTGAGGTGTTAGCAAAAATAAGCATGATGCTTTTTATTAAGCAAAATTTGTGCCAAATTTTAGGCAGGGGTATCAACCCACTTGCTTTCGAATGAATTAACGATTAAGAATTAGTGTATAAATCTAATGCTGACCAAAATACGACAACTTGCTATAATTTGTGCAATTAGTTCGCCTCTGGGTGCTGTAGAAGCGACCGCCCCCAAGCCCTGGCTCTTAATCGCCGACTGGCAAACACGCAGCTCTGCCGCGGTTACGCATTCCGCTGCTGACGGTAAATATGGATGGAGCCGTTACGGCGCCGAAGCGATTTACCAAACTCCGACCAGTGCGATCGACTTAGAATATTATAAGTACACGAATAATTTTTCGGGTGCACTCGCAACGAGCGACTGTGCTTTCGGCAAGACCACCGATTTAATGATCACCGGTTTTCGTCAGTGGGATTGGAGTGAGCGTTACGGTGTACAACTTATCTACGCACTCGAATCCGCCGCCGAGGATTCAATGGGGCTGAGTAAAGGTTTTCGTTGGGGCTTGGGTGGCGCGGCCCGCTGGAGGCCGGATAGCGAAACCGACGTTGCGATTGGCGTGCAGCTCGAAGACCGCTTCGAGGCCGGTGTTATGCCGATTCCTTACCTGAAACTTATTTGGTCGCCCACGCCATCGGCGGAGTTTGAGGCGCGCATCACGGGATTGCAGAATGGAATTATTTTACGCGGTTTTTTAACGGAGGATAAATCCACGACGGTCGATCTGACGGTGGCCTACGAAACACTGACGTTCCGTTTGACGGATGGATCTTACGGCAGTCGCGCGGTTTCGGTCGGCGAAGTGGTGACGCGCGTGGGCTTAACGCAATTCTTGGAAAGCTCGGGTACGTGGTTCGCTCGAGCTTCGCTCGAGTGGGTACCATTCAGTCGATACTCCTTTAAACACGACAGCGAAACGGTCGGCGTCTTTCAGAATTCACCGACGTGGGGTGCGGCCGTCCGGGTGGGTGCACGCTTTTAATTCCGATGTCGGCCTCACTTGCATTTCAAGAGGCCACGGTTGAGTACGAAGGACGTTTAGTACTCGGCCCAATTTCATTCACCTTACAAAAAGGTGAATTTGTTTCCGTGCTCGGTCCATCGGGCTGCGGCAAATCCACCTTGCTCCGTATGGCGGCGGGATTGCTGAAGGCATCAACCGGCGAAACCCGACAAACATTTTCTGACGTCGGTTATGTTTTTCAGGACCACACTTTATTACCCTGGTTGAATGTCGCGCGAAATATTTCACTGCCGTTAGAATTGCGCGGTGAGTCGTACGAGCAAAATAGGCCGCGCATCGATGCTATGCTTGAGGCGGTGGGTCTGGCGAAAAATGCCGAGCAATTTCCCGACGAGTTATCGGGTGGCATGCGTATGCGCGTGGCGCTGGCACGAGCATTAATTGTTTCACCGCAGTTACTCTTGCTGGATGAGCCCAGTGGGGCGTTGGATGAAATCACACGCGATAAACTCAACGAGACCTTGGCCAACTTACAGCAATCGATCGGATTCACCGCCTTGCATGTGACGCACAGTGCGCAAGAGGCCGCTTTTCTCGCGGACCGGGTGGTGATTATGGGTGGCGAGCCGGGGTTGGTACGGAAAATTCTACCGAATGATTTACCTCGCCCGCGCCGCGTCGCTTTGCGCGAGAGCCAAGCGTTCCACGAGTTTTCGGTAAAATGCGCACAAGCCTTACGTTCGCATTGAAACTCAGTCGATAATCAGGTGTTCTCAGTGTGACCTTACTCTTTTGCTCCATGTCCAGATTGATGACTCACCTTAAAGCACTGCCATTCCTGGTTATTGGGCTGTGTCTCGTCGCACGGTTAGACGCTAAGGATGTAATGGTAAAAAATGCGGCTGAGTTAAAGGCTGCTATTGCGGGTGGCGGCAGTGGTGTGACGGTGAAAGTCGCCAAAGGTGACTATAAAGATATTAAGTTTATTATAAAAGTCGGCGGCAGCAAGGAGGCACCCTTCACCATCATGGCCGAAAAGCCTGGTGAAGCGATTTTTTCTGGTTCCTCGATGATCGAGATTAATGCGAAGCATGTGGTGATTGATGGCCTCTTCTTCTACGGCGGCGAAATTAACGCTAATCCGTCAGACAATGAAAATGCTGTTTTTAAATTTAATTCTGAATTTGGCACGATCCGCAATTGTGCCATTGTGGATTATAACCCCGCAGAGTTTAAGACGGAGTATTACTGGGTATTTTGTAACGGCAGTAGCAACACCGTTGAGCGGTGTTATTTTAAAGGAAAAAATAATATGCAGCCACTGATAGGTAATGGCATCGAGGGGTGCCGACATAATGCGGTGAAGGACTGCTACTTTAAAAATATTCCATACGCCGTTGGTAACGGACGTGAAGGCATTCGGGTTTGGGGTTCAGGGAAATTCGATGAAAAGCCCACTGACGGGGCATACTTCACGGTTGAGGGTAATCTTTTTGATCATGCCGACGGCGAAGGCACGGAAATCGTTTCGTTGAAATCGAATTTCAATCAAGTCCTGAACAACACTGTCATTGCGACGAAGGGCTGCCTGAATATTCGACGCGGCAGCTTTAATACGATGAAAGGAAATATTATTTTAGGAGAAGGCGTATCTGGCGCACAAGGGCTGCGCATGTCGGGGGCGAATCACATTGTACAAGGTAATTATGTTTCTGGTGCGGAGTACGGCATCCGCATTTCCTGCGGTGAATATGTCGCACATGCGTTGACCAATAGTTTCGCTCCACACGATAAAAGTGGTGCCAAGAGTGCTAAAAATTCCACGGGCGAGGTAACTTCGTATCCTCAGGTGCTGAAGCTAAATCTATCTAATAACGTGATTATCGATTGTAAGACTTCAGCCCTTGAAATCGGCTCGGACTATAAGAAACACTGGCCCCAAGAGCAGTTGGTTTTACTGCCCGAGGATTCCGATATAGTGGGCAACCGATTCATTGATGTCGGCGGCAAGGGTGTGGCCATAGAGGGTTCGGAGATAGACCCAAAAATCCCTTCGGTCGGTAAGAAGCCCATTCCTAACCGCTACAAGGACAACATTGTGTTGGGTGGGAAAATAAATTACCCGCCCGCTTTATCAGGGTCTCGTCAGTCAGCCATTCCTTCTGGTTGGTCGGAGAAGAAAGAACGAGCGAATTTCAAGCCGCTAACGGCAGACGACGTGGGGCCTGATTGGGTGATTGCGTTGCGCGCCGCTAAACAGTTCCCGATGGAAGATGATCGCTCTTGCTATCGAGAGGGCTCCGGTGACGAAAAGAAAAAGAAAAGTAAGAAGTAATCTAATTAGATAGCTCTGCTTAAGCAGCCCGTTGGGTGAGGCTGATTTGATTGAGCAGCTCGTCGCGCCGGCGAATGGCTTCGGTGGCTTCGTTGGTGCGAAGGGATCGTCTTACCCGCTTGGCGGTGTAGTCTGACAGGTGCAGCGTGTAGTGAATCCACCATGTACCATTATTTTTCCAGAGGTGGTGTAGCGGGTTGGCCTCCTTGACGCGCAGGGAGAGGCGAGCCGAGGGAGCTTGAATAGTGTGTGTTTCGGAGGTGTTGATCATGTGTGTAGTGGATGTCCTATACACAGCACGATTACACCGGATGGTGTGGATTTGTGACCGTTAGGTCCGCATCTCAGAAGGGTTTAGTTTCTGAAAACCACCGTGGCTGTTGAAGGCTCGGTTGGTGCAATTGGGCAGTGACGCCAGTTTTGCTCGTGATGTGTTTGAAGGAACTTTTCTTACTCTGTGGGTTTTTCTAAAAAAAGCAAGCCAGCCCGCCGCCGAATTGTGTCATAGTGAATAGAACAAGATTTTAGCGGTTTTTCTCGGAAGGCGGTCAGGGTTGCCTTCGATTTAATTTAGTCTGTAATGGTGTCATCAATCCCCCATGGGCTTTTTCCGCTTTCGTAAAATCATTCCGTTAGGAAAATTTATTCGCCTGAACATTTCGAAGACGGGCATTTCCACTTCGGTCGGCCGACCCGGGGCCACTCTCAATATAAAAGGTGATCGCGTGGATGGCACGGTCGGCGTTCCTGGCAGTGGCATGTCGTACCGCGAACGAATTTCTAATCGCGGTTGCGGATGCCTTTTGATTTTTGCGGCACCTTTAGTTGTCGGCGGCGGAGTTGTCCTGAAGGCACTTATTTCCTGAGCTTCGTTTCCGAAGAAATTTTAACTACGCAAGTGCCCGGGAAAGGACTCGAACCTTCATGCCTTTAAAGGGCGGCGGATTTTGAATCCGCTGCGGCTGCCATTTCGCCACCCGGGCGGCTTGCGTAGGGGGCTATTCATTCCGCCTCATCGCTGACCTGCAAGAAAATCCTTTGCAAGCGCCCCGATTTATAACGATATAAACAAAAGAGGCGCCCTTTTGAGGCGCCTCTGTTTGGTTTGAAGGAATTCGAAAATTACTTCGCGCCGAGGATCGCGTCCTTAGCAGCCTTAGCCACGCGGAATTTCACGACCTTCTTTGCTTTGATCTGGATGATTTCGCCGGTAGCAGGGTTGCGACCTTGGCGGGCTTTGCGCTGTACGAGCACAAGCTTACCGAGACCAGGGAGGGTGAAGGAGTTCTTCGCGTTCTTGTAAGCGAGTTGAGCGATGATTTCGAGAATCGCTACAGCTTGCTTTTTGCTGAGCTCAGCTTTTTCGGCGAGAGCAGCAGCGATTTGGGATTTGGTGAGGGCTTTGGACATAGTGTTTATTTGTTAGGGTGCAGTATTGCGGGTTTATTTAGTAGCGAACTTCCCGCTGAGAACCAGCGAAAAATAAAGGTATTTTTGATATACCACTTTTACCTGCCGCTTGCCTTCAAGGGTTTCCTACTCATGGTCGGTTGCCTAGACCCATGCTTCGGACGTTTTGCGCCATCGCCATCTTTGCCATTCAGACGACGGGACTTCTGGCCAACGAGACGCCCGAAGTTCTGGATAATATTTCAGCTGAACCCGCCCTCGGCAGTTTGTCGTTTAATCAACCTTTGGGTATCGTCCCGGTGCCGGGAGATCCTTCGCGATTATTAATCGTCGAAAAGGTCGGAAAAATTCAGCTCGTTGAACGTCGTCCGAAGGGCGGAGCTTTTAAAACTCAAATTCTTGATTTAACAACGCCTCATGACGGTACTTTTGAGCAGGGCGGAGAGTGCGGATTGCTCGGGGCGGCCCTTCATCCAGATTTCGGTAAAAACAGACAACTCTTTGTCTATTATAGCCTTAAGATAGATGGAAAGTTACAACAGCGGGTGTCTCGCTTCATTTTAAAGGACATTTCTAGTATGGAGGCCGACGGGCAGGCGGAGC
>CAIVVQ010000131.1 GCA_903909465.1 uncultured Opitutia bacterium
ACGTTGGCGGTGATGCCGCCGACGTCGCCAGGGAAAACGGTTACCGCAATTTCAGCTTTCGTGCCATTGTCGCCGGTAATCGTCCAGCTTCCCTTGCGCATCGGGTTGGGGGCATTCGCTTTCCATGCTGCGGGCAGGGTTGCCCATTGTGGTGAACCGAAGCTCGCCGCCTCGGCTTGCATGGCAGGGCTAGCCTGCATGGCGGCTGGGGTTGGCTTAGCCTTGGGTGCTGGGACGGCCTCAGTA
This sequence comes from uncultured Opitutia bacterium, assembly GCA_903909465.1. Taxonomy (GTDB): domain Bacteria; phylum Verrucomicrobiota; class Verrucomicrobiia; order Opitutales; family UBA953; genus UBA953. The sequence goes on from CAIVVQ010000131.1 coordinate 247, forward strand.
ATTTGCTCAACACCTTCGGGCTTAACTTCGTAGGTAGAAATTTTAGGCGCGGGCTTACAGCCGAAGCCTAATGCTGATATTAAAATTATTAAATAGAAGCGCATGGTGGTGGGACACACTCAGACCGCAAAGGTTGCGAGGGACTTTGCCCAAAGCAACTTTCAAGCCTACTTGTTTTAAACTATTAAGGCTACGCAGCCTTTAAATTAGTTAGCGAAACGGAAGAGGGCGACATCGCCGTCTTTGAAGAGGTATTCTTTACCCTCGAGGCGGTACTTTCCAGCCTCGCGGGCGGCAGCCACTGAGCCGCACTTAATCAGATCATTATAGGCGACGACTTCGGCTTTGATGAATCCTTTTTCGAAATCACTATGAATGACGCCGGCACATTGGGGGGCGGTCATACCTTGGCGGAAGGTCCAGGCGCGCACTTCTTTTTCACCAGCGGTGAAGTAGGTGGCGAGACCTAGTAGTTTATAGCTTCCGCGGATGAGGGCAGAGACACCTGAATCATCAACGCCAAGGGATTGGAGGAATTCGTGGGCTTCGGCCGGAGCGAGGTCGCAAAGTTCGGCTTCAACTTGGGCGCAGATGACAACGGACTCGCAGTTGCTTTGCTTGGCGATGTGTTGGCGAACGGCGGCAACGTGTGGATTTTTAGATGTATCGGCTAAATCAGTCTCTGAGACATTGCAGGCGTAGAGGACGGACTTGGCGGAAAGCAGTGAGTAGGATTTTAGACGAATACGTTCGTCATCATTCACCGTTAGGCTCGAGGCCGGTAGGCTTTGATTCAAGTGAGCGATGAGTCGTGTGAGGAGTTCAACGTTCGCAATCGCTTCTTTATCCTGACTCTTAATTTTCTTTTGATTCTTATCCAGCTGTTGTTCAGCCGATTGAATGTCGGATAAAATTAGTTCGGTCTCGATGATACCGATGTCGCGCACAGGATCTACTTTGCCCATGCTGTGGATGATATCATCATTCTCAAAACAGCGTACGACGTGGACGACGGCGTCCACTTCACGAATGTTAGCGAGGAATTTATTGCCCAAGCCTTCACCCTGGGAGGCGCCGGCGACGAGTCCGGCGATGTCGACGAATTCGATGGCGGCTGGAATGACGACTTTTGTACCGGCAATTTTTTGCAGCTCGAGCATTCGCTCATCGGGCACTTCAACGACGCCGATATTGGGCTCGATGGTGCAAAATGGGTAGTTCGCGGCCTCCGCTTTGCGTGAGCGCGTGAGGGCGTTGAAGAGAGTGGACTTACCGACGTTAGGAAGTCCGACGATGCCTGCCTGTAACATAGAAGGGCACCGTGGGCTTCCTTTTGCCCAAGGTCAAGTATCGGTCTTTAGTGCGGGCAGTGCCTCAGCGGCTTCCCTTAATTTATGACTCGGCAGTACGACTTCGTCCTCGGGTCCGGGTTGACCACGTAGGATGGTCACGCGTGCGGCCATGCCACGGATTTCTAAGATTTTAAGTACGGCGGTCGGCTCGAGGGTGCGGTTGCGTGCTACGACAATATCGTCGACCTTGATCGGGCCTTGGAAGGCTTCGCGCACCAACTGGATGACCACGACGCCATATGTGGATGCGCTGCGAGCCACAAAACCCACGCGTGGGTTGGTGGGGACGCCGGTGGGTTTTTCAAACCCGGTCGTGGCTGTGACATTAACCTCAACAGACTGATGGGCGCAGCCAACGAGGCCTGCGAACATCAGAATGCGGAGGGCGTGCCTCATGGACGATGAGAATTCAGGAACTCGTTATTCTTCTGGCGGAAGGCCTCAAGGGTCGCACTAGGAAGTACGGGCTCGTTGGCTTTCTCGGCAGCGGTTTCAGCGTCGATGAATTGGTCAAAACCTGGGCCCGAGGTATCGAGTTCGCCTTCGAACATACCTTGGAGTTGGCGCATGCGCGTTGGGTGACGCATCTTGCGGAGCGCCTTGGCTTCAATTTGACGAATCCGCTCACGGGTCACTTTAAAGTGACGGCCCACTTCTTCGAGGGTGCGTTGGACGCCGTCGAGTAAACCGAAACGGAGAATGAGAACTTCTTTTTCACGTTCAGCGAGGGAGCGTAAAACGAAATCGATCTTCTCGCGCAGCAGGCGGGTGGAGGCGGTATCGCTTGGGTTTTCAGCGGATTTATCTTCGATGAAATCTCCGAGTGAAGTGTCTTCACCGTCGCCGACTGGGGACTGCAGGGAGATTGGCTGTTGGGCCATCTTCATGATTTGTTGAACGCGATCGATGGCCATGTTCATTTCATTAGCGACCTCTTCGGCGGTGGGTTCGTGGCCCAGCTCTTGTGTGAGTTGTTTTTGAACCTGCATCACCTTGTTAAGGGTTTCGATCATGTGGACCGGGATGCGAATCGTACGTGCCTGGTCGGCAATGGAGCGAGTGATCGCCTGGCGAATCCACCAGGTGGCGTAGGTGGAGAATTTGTAACCGCGACGGTCTTCGAATTTCTCGACCGCTTTCACGAGACCCATATTGCCTTCTTGAATAAGATCGGTGAAGAGCAGGCCGCGATTCTGGTACTTCTTCGCAATTGAAATCACGAGACGAAGATTGTGTTCAACCATTTCCGTTTTGGCCTGTTGGGCTTCGTCGAGGTGTTTACGAACGGAGCGAACCAGGTGAAGTAACTCGGGTGGATTGAGGCGCCAGCGGTGTTCGATTTCACGGGCACGGCTGGAGGAGACTTCGGGTTTGCGGGCGAGTTTGGCGCGAACATGTCCACGCATCACTGGGGCTGGCTCAGATAGTTGACGGCAGTCTTCGAGGTCGGCCTTGAGCTCAGGGAGCTCTAACCATTCTTCAAAGAGTTTCATTTTGAAACAGAACTTACGGAGAATATCTTTACAGCCTTCTTTGCTGGTGAGTTCGAGCTTCTTGTAGGACTCGCGAATCTTGACCTTTTTAGCGGCGTCGGTTTCAGCGAGGTATTTCTGCCAGGATTTATCGAGTTTATCCTGCAGCTTGGAACACTCATCCGTCGCCTTAGGAAGCATCTTGTAATACGCATCGCGTGACTCGACTTTCTTATCGATGACCACTTTGTCAAAACGCTCCTCTTTGCGCAGAACCTTCAGGGCGAGGTCGAGTTGGTAGGGCAGGGTGAGCCAGCATGAGAAGAGGAATTCTTGGGCACGGAGCTCGGTGTCTTCGATGCGTTTAGAGATTTCGACTTCTTGTTCGCGGGTGAGCAGGGGTTTGTGACCCATCTGCTTGAGGTAGACATTGAAGGGATCGTATGGAGCATCGGCCGGTACGGTGCGGGCGGCCTCTTCTTCGGACTCATCGATTTTTTTGCGATAGGTTTCAACTTCATCGTCGTCGAGCAACTTGATGTCCAAGTTGTCGAGGATGTTCATGATATTCTCAATCAACTCGGGATCGGTCGCGCTGCCAGGGATGACTTCGTTGATGTTTTGAACCGTAACGTATCCGTTGGTCTTTGAGAGGCTGACGAGGATTTGGACCTTCTCGTTAATGTCTTTCGAAACTGTCGGGCTGGTGATGGGCTTACCGATAATAATGGCAGGTTTGGCAGCGGCCTTAATAGGTGCCTTACTTACTGGCACTGGTGCTTTAATCGACGCCGCGATTTTAGTAGTGACTGGCTTGCTTGCAGTGACGGGTTTCTTTGCGGGCACTGCTTTTACTGGTGCCTTGGCGACGATTTTAGTGGGGGCAACTTTCGCGACCGGCTTGGGCGAAGCTTTGATGGCTTTGCTAGGCTTGGTGGCAGTTTTTTTGGAGTTTTTGTTTTCGGGCATGAGTGTTGGAAGTTTAGGTTAAAGGTGGGAGAGAGGGTGAGATGGTGTTATTTTTTCTGATCTCAATTTTCTTAGCTAAGAGGGAGTTGATGGTGGCGACGTCGGAACTGGGCGTTGAGGCAATGAGTGAATCGATTTTGCGATTTTGCGTTTGGAGCTGTCGTTGGTGAAACGCTTTTAAAATGTGATTAATCCGAATGCGAATTTCGGCGTCATGGTCGTGGTCGTAATTAACGAGGGCATCGAGGCGGGCACTTTCTTGGCGAAGGTCATCATCGAGCGCGTTGATGGCATCTCGGATGCCCTTGAAGTGTCCGTGGGCGGCTTCATTCAGTAGCGCCAAGAGCAGGGTGCTTGCTTGGCTATTGGCGTCGATCCACTCCAGGGGCAGGTTTTCGGAGACAGGGATAAAGTAACGATCATGCCGGAGAAGTACCCTAATTAAGTCTTCTTCTGGAGTTGTCAAGCCCCCCCCCTTGACAGGGACGACCTCGGTGGGTTCAGAGGGGCGGAGTTGGGCGGCGGGTCGGCGGGCGGCGACGGTGGCCAGGTGACGCTCGTAGGCCATATGCATTTCTCGGATACCAATGCCTGCGTGGCGGGCGGCCTCGTTAAGGGCCTCGCGGATGATCTCTTCGGCGCCGGTTTGTTCAACAATGGGGAAGAGTATTTCTAGGAGTGAGAGGCGTTGGGCGAGCGGTGTATTGCTGGAGCCGGTGGGGATGATGGACTGCACGCAGAATTGCATCGCGCTGCGGGCGGTGGTGACGAGAGCGGGCCATTCATCGGCAGAATGCGTCGAGAAATATTCGTCCGGATCTTTACCGCCTGGAAGTGAAAGGAAGCGGATGTCGAGTCCCTCGCGCAGTCCAATCGGAAGCAGACGTAGTGCGGCTTTTTGTCCGGCAGCATCCGAATCCAGGAAGACGATGAGTTTCTGGGTGAAGCGTCGGAGTTGCGATAAGTGTTCTTCGGTGACGGCGGTGCCTTGAGCGGCGATGACACCGGGTATGCCGATGGAGTGGCAGCGAATGGCGTCGAGTTGGCCTTCGACGAGAACGAAGGGATCTTCTCCTTTGCGATTGGCGCGGGCACGGTCGAGATTGAAGACGGTGCGTGATTTTTTGAAAAGTTCGGTCTCGGGTGAGTTGACGTATTTGGCTTCGCGTGAGGAGTCGTCGGCAGGCGTAATATCCAATGTTCGTGCGGTAAATGCGATGACGCGGCCTTGGATGTCGCGAATGGGAATAACGAGGCGACCGCGGAAGCGGCAGCGCCAGCGAGCGGGGTCGGGTTGTCGATCCGTGCCGAAGAAGAGGCCGGTTTGGGCGATGGCTTCTTTGGTATAATTTTTCTTAAGCAAACCCGGGATGAGTTTGGAGTCATC
>CAIVVQ010000132.1 GCA_903909465.1 uncultured Opitutia bacterium
AAACAGGTCGATGACTTCGACGCGGGCGTTTTGCTCGTCGAACTTCTGGTACTTCGCCCACCATTTCCAGGGTACGGAGTCCGTCAGCTCAGCCATCTCCTGTTGCATCGCGCGGAGGTAATTAAGCGTCCACTTAATTTTTTCCTCTTCGGACATGCCCTCGGTGATGACGCCAATCCGCTTATTAAGGTCGGACTGCATCTTAAAGATTTCTTCGAATTTGTCGGCCATGGGCTCATCAAATGGTCTCCCCCTTGCGGGGCAATCCTGGAAGCAGCCGAGTTTACCGACTATTCCTCTTTGCATGGTGGCCCGACTGTGCCTTGCTGGAGGGGTGCCCAACGTCACGACAGTCACTCCTTTACGAAAGCCCGAGGTTTTAGCACCCGCAGGCGAGTGGGATTGTGCCAAAGCGGCAGTCGAGAACGGTGCGGACGCCATCTTCTTTGGGGTTGGGCGATTCAACGCCCGCGTGCGTGCCCATAATTTCGAGGAAGCTGATTTACCGGCCCTGATGTCCTACCTGCATGGACGAGGCGTCAAAGGCTATGTGACTTTTAATACGCTCATCTTCCCCGAAGAATTAGCGGAGGCCGCTCGTGTGTTGCGCACCATCATCGCCTCGGGTGTGGACGCCGCCATTGTGCAAGATGCCGGTATCTGCAGGATGATTCGACGGATCTCACCGGATTTCCCGATTCACGCTTCCACACAAATGACGGTCACAAGCGCCGCTGGTGTGGATTACGCTCGTGAACTCGGTGCCTCGCTCGCGGTGCTGGGTCGCGAAGTTTCCATTCCTGAAATTCAAAAATTACAGGTCGAGCAGGGCCAGAAAAATGCCTCACTTGATTTAGAGGTTTTCGTTCACGGCGCTTTGTGCGTCGCGTATTCAGGTCAATGCCTCACGAGCGAATCACTCGGCGGACGCTCTGCTAATCGTGGTGAATGCGCGCAGGCGTGCCGTTTGCCCTACGAATTAATGGTCGATGGCAAACCGATGGATCTCGGTGATCGCGCGTATTTACTTTCTCCACAAGATTTAGCCACCGTCGAAGTGGTCCCCGATCTCATTCGCGCTGGCGTGAAATCGCTGAAGATTGAGGGCCGCTTAAAATCTCCTGAATACGTGGCTGCAATCACACGCGCGTATCGACGGGCGGTGGATGCAGCTTGGGATGCTTTGCAAAAAGGCGCCAATGCCGATGCGGCGGCCCAGCAAGTGAATCACGAAGAAGATTACGCGATGCAGATGACTTTCTCGCGCGGACTTTACACGGGCTGGTTGCGCGGTCTTGACCACCAGAAACTTGTTCACGCCCGCTTTGGTAAAAAGCGCGGAGCCTTGATGGGTAAGGTAATCGATGTGGCGACTAATGGCGTGACCATGCAGCTGGAGGGTCCGCTGAAGCCGGGTGATGGTGTGGTGTTCGACCAAGGTAAGCCCGCCGAACGCGAGCAGGGTGGCTTTGTGCACGGCTTAGAGCCCGCCCGCGGCGGTTTAACTTTTGTGCGCTTTGGACGTGAAGACGTCGATTGGTCGCAAGTGCAACCCGGCGCCTTGCTTTGGAAGACGAAGGACCCGCAGCTAGATAAAGCTTTGCATGAGTCATGGGACCGCGAACGTCCGAATTATCGCCGTCCGGTTTCAGCCAAAATCATTGGCCGCCCTGCACAACCGCTGCGGGTTGAATTTAATGATGGCGAAGGCCATGTCGTTTCAGCGGATTCAACAATGCCATGTGCGGTCGCCGAAAAACGTCCGATGGACGCCCAATCACTGCGCGATCAACTCGGTCGATTGGGTGACACGGGCTATGAATTAGGTGAGGTACATACCGATTTGGATGGGCCGCTGATTGTGCCGATGAGTGAGTTGAATCGTATCCGACGCGACCTCACGGAGCGTTTGACGGAACTCCGTCAGCAACCCCCGCGTTGGAAATTAGAAACTTTTTCAGAAGACGTCGGCAAGGTGCCATTAGAGCCAATTGCCCCATCGGGAAAAACCGAAATCATTACGGTGATTCGCGAGCCCGAGCAGCTTGAGCCCGCCCTCGAGTGGGGTGCACGTGTGATTTACGCTGAATTTGAAGACCCGAAACGTTTTCGTGCGGCAGTGGAAAAAGTTCGTGAGTACGAACAAAAGGTCGGACGTAAGATAGAGTTCTGGGCAATGGGTCCACGCATTCATAAGCAAGGCGAAGATCGCGTGACCGAGATTGTGCTGTCGTGTAAGGCTGATGGTTACTTGGTGCGCAATCACGATAACTTGCGTGCCTTCGCGGGACACCGTCGCCGCGGCGATTATTCTATGAATGTTGCTAACGGTTTAACCGCGGAATGGTTGATCAAACAACACGGATTGGAAGGCGTGACCGCTTCGTATGATTTAGATTCAAGTCAGTTGGGGGCCCTTATGAAATCGGCACCGCCTGCTTGGTTTGAAGTCACCTTGCACCAACACATGCCGATGTTCCATATGGAGCACTGCGTTTTCTGCACTTTCATGTCGAAGGGCAAAGATTACCGCGATTGCGGTCGGCCTTGCGAAAAGCATCGTGTGAAATTGCGCGACCGGGTGGGTGCGGAACACATTTTAAAAGCCGATGCGGGCTGTCGGAACACTTTATATAATTCTCGGGCCCAAACGGGTGCGGAATATGCGACTGAGTTGATGGCGCTCGGGGTTCGTCGCTTCCGCATTGAATTTGTCGACGAAGATGCGGCGACGGTGACGCGTACATTGGAGCGTTACCAGGCCTTGATTGATGGTCAGATCACTGGCACCGAACTTTGGAATGACCTGAAGGTATTGAATCAGCTCGGTGTCACGCGCGGTACACTGCGCACGCGCGTTTAAGCCTCGTCGCGCAGACGTGGAAGCAGACCAGTGATTCTTCCGGAGTCGGATGCATTCCGCACGGCCATGGCATAAGCCGAGGGGTCGCCGACGAGTATCACCTGTTTACGTCCACGGGTGATGGCGGTGTAGATGAGGTTGCGCGCGAGCATGATGCTGTGTTGGCGAAGCAGGGGCACGATGACGGCGGGGAATTCAGACCCTTGAGATTTATGAATACTCACTGCGTAGGCTAATTGCAGGTCGGTTTGTTCACTGCGTTCAAATTCCACCCGTGTGCCGTCGAAATCGATCAGCAGGTCGCCCGTTTCAGGATTGGCTTCGAGCACGACGCCGAAGTCGCCGTTGAAAATAAGTTTATCGTAGTTGTTACGAGTCTGGATGACTTTATCGCCGGGGGTGATGCGACTGCTGCGACTATTAGCGCCACGTAGTTTATCCTGCAGGGCTTGATTGAATGCCTGAATGCCACCCGTTCCTTTATGCATCGGCGCGAGCACTTGAATGTCGCGCAGTGGATCGAGTCGCAAGGCGCGCGGCAGAATTTCGCAACACAGACGTGTCACCATTTGTACGCACGCTTCGGGTTCGTCGACGCGTACGAAGTGAATGTCTTGGGTGAAATCCAGTTTGGTGGGGTCGATTTCGGGGGCGGGCGGTTGTGTTTCGCCGTGAAGAATTCCGTGAGCCACGGTGACAATGCCGGACCGAGCGCCTTGACGGAAGACCGTGTCGAGTCGAGTCACGCTACACACCTGCGATTGAATTAAGTCGGACAGTACATTGCCGGCGCCGACCGAGGGCAGCTGATTAACATCACCGACTAGCAATAAATGCGCACTGGATGGTACCGCTCGTAGCAATGCCGCCGCTAATTTTGTATCGAGCATACTCGATTCATCGATGACTACGAAGTCGGCGCTGAGTGGGCTTTCGGCGTTAGCGGTGAAGCCACCTGCCGCGGGATCAAATTTTAGTAAGCGGTGAATCGTCGCAGCTGGAACGCGTGTTGCCTCTTGCATACGTTTTGCGGCACGTCCCGTGGGTGCGCCGAGTAACACGCGTACTTTTTTGGCGACTAAGATATCGCAGAGTGCTTTGAGGATAGTCGTTTTACCGGTGCCAGGTCCGCCCGTGAGTACGGCGACTTTACTTTGCAGGGTACTAATGACGGCGGCGCTTTGTGCGTCGGAGAAAGTGAAGCCTGCGCGTTCTTGAGCCCACGCCACCGCCTTGTCAGCGATGATGGAAGGCAAGCCGCTGGGGGTGTTATTGATTCGTTTGATGGAAGTCGCAATTGAACGCTCGGCGTTTTCTTGCGGACGTAATTGTACAAGGGTGACGCCTTGGGTGACTAGAATGCCGACGGCGTTTTCTTTGATCAGGACTTTGATCCGATCGTGTACCACTGCTCGGTCCACCTCGAGTAAGTCGGTGGATTTTTCTAAAAGCCCCTCTTCGGGAAACGCGCTGTGGCCTTCGCCTTCGAGTTCTTCGAGAGTGTGTAGAATGCCCGCGTCGACGCGCTGGGGTCCAGCTGTCGGCAATCCGAGGTTGCGTGCGATTTTATCGGCGGTCTTAAAGCCCACGCCATCGACCTCACGGCAGACACGGTAGGGTTCATTAGTCAGCACCTTCTTGGCATCTTGTCCGTAAGCTTTAACAATGCGAATGCAGAGGGCGTTGGTAACGCCGTAGGTTTGGAGAAAGACCATCACCTCGCGGAGGGCCTTTTGTTCTTCCCACGCAGCCTTGATGGATTTCGCCCGACCTGGGCCGATACCTTCCACTTCGCGTAATCGGGCTGATTGATTGGAAATAATGTCAAAGGTCCGCACGCCGAATTTCGCCACGATTTTATCAGCGTACGTTTTGCCGATGCCTTTAACTAGTCCGCTACCTAAATATTTTCGGATGCCGTGGACGGAGGAGGGTAGACGTGAAACAAAACTTTTCACACGGAGTTGGGCGCCGTGGAGGTGGTGACTTTCCCAATGGCCGACGAGGTCGACCGTCTCGCCACATTGAATGCCTGTCATGTTACCCAGAACCGTAACTTTATCGCCGGCTTCTTGACTCAGTTCCGCGATGGTGAAATGCGTTTCCTCATCGAGCCAAAGAATACGCTCGATCACGCCCGAAAGGGTAATTTCGGGACCACGAGAATTTTCGCGTGGAGGAGGCATGTGCTTAGGCAATCATCGGGTTTGCTCGTGGGCGAAACAAAACCTTAGAGACTGAAAACCGCTTTTTGTAACTCCGGTAAGCTCGCGTGCACGGTGTCCGGTTGGTAGGGTGCGAGCTCTTCGACGGTGTGGCTGCCGGTGGCGACGCAGTGAATAGCCGAAAGCCCGCCATTGCGCGCCGTTTGAATGTCGAACGGCGAATCGCCGACCATCACGGTCCGACGGGGGTCGGTGCGCAGGGTGGAGGTGACGAAGTGGGTGAACTCCGGTTGTGGTTTGCGCCAGGGGTGCACGTTGGTACCGAAGACGCCATCCACGAGTCCGTCTAATTTAAGGTGCGAAATAATTTTCTTAGAATTCGCATCATCTTTGTTGGTGTAGACGGCGGTGCGAATGTCGCGGGAGCGCAGCGCTTGGAGAATTTCGATGCAACCGGGGTAGGTGCGCAGTCCGTGAAACATTACGGATGGAAAATGTTCGCGGAAGAGGCGCGTGGCGGTGGGGGCGTTGGCTTCGCCGGCGAGTTTGAGCACGGTGACATTAACGGAGCCACCGACGGACTTGAGGATTTTATCGTAACTGATAGGCGGTAAGCCCATGAGCTTCATCACGTCGTTGTAGCACTTGTGAATGGCCTCAAAATTGTCGACCAGGGTCCCATCTAGGTCAAAGAGGACGGTTTCAGGGAGTTCGAATGCCATGGCGATAATCAATCAGTACAGGTTGGGCCTACTTTCCAAGTTTGGATTTGCAGGGGAGGGTGGTGGTCGTAGGTTTCGAGGCACCTCCTTATGACCTTCTCCCTCGATCTCGCGAAGCCGCTCAACCGCTTGGGCCTCCTCTTGAACCTTGGTTTTCTAATCTTTTTTTTCTCGGGCCTCTCCTGGTTCAGCTTCGCTTACATGACCGAAGTCTTGCCCGCATCGGGTGCGCATGAGCAGGAAGTGATTGTCGCCCAGAAAGCCCAAGATCAAGCCTTCGCTAAGGCTAAGGCCGCCGCTAAAGGGAAGGCCTTTGATGAGAAAGTCGCTATAGCTGAAGCCAAAGCCAAGGGCATTGAAGCTGCCGAAAAGGAGAGCGCAAAAATCCATCACCACGCAGTCGAAGGTTGGGCGCCATTTGCAATTTTCTTATTAATTCTCTCCGCGATTTTCTTCGCTGGTTTTCTTTCAATTGCACTACTCCGTCGGGCGAACGATGCAGGCGTTTCGGTAGGATTAAGTTTCTTATCCCTTTTAGCTGGCTGGGCCTTTGCGGCCTTTGTCGCATTCGAGCCGTTCCTGGATGAACAACACCTCACCAAGGTATGGGCGCCCGCTCCAATTATCGGCCTCATCCTTCTGCTGCCTCTGTTTTTAAAGGGCAGTGCGGGTGCGCATGATAGCCACGCTCACTGAGCGATTTTAGAAACGGCCAAGTTGGCCAAGATCGAAAACCGTGTGACTGATCAGGCCTCGCTCGAGAACAGCGAGGTCGGTTTGTTTATCGCTACTGAGATTCTGTCCATCGCTCCAGGCAAACTGGTAGCCCAGTGCGGAAGGTTTAAAGAGTGAACCGTGACGCACGAGTGCGGGCCAGCTCTGCTCCATCGCGGTATCCTTAGTCACCGTGGATGGATAATTTAAACTGTGCACTTGCATCGCAGGTTGCGCTTTGCCGACGAGCCCGCGCGTGAATTGAGCTGCATGGGCACAAGCGGCTTCAAGGTGTGGGCGCAGAGCGGTGGGGCAGACGGCGGAGTTGCGGTGCACTTGTTCAAAGAGTTTTTGTTGAAGGTCGAGCGAACACGCCACGGCGGGAATTCCCCACGCACAGCCTTCGGTGGCGCCCGCTACCGTGCCCGAACTCAAGAGCAGGGGCATAGTGGCATTGAAGCCAATGTTCATACCGGAAAGCACGGCATCGGGTTTAGTCGGTAATAGGTTTCCGAGTGCGATATTCACGCAATCGGACGGTGTGCCGTCGATCGACCAGGCTTGGTTTCCGAGATTCGGAAAACTCGTCACGGTCACTTCGCGGTGGCGGCTAAAAGCGCGGCCAATCCAACTGCGTTCACCAGAGGGTGCGGCGACGATGACATGAAAGCCTTCGTGTATGCAGGCATCGACGAGCGCGTGGATAAAGGCAGCGCCAATACCATCGTCGTTCGTTACAAGTACAGTGGGTTTCATTCCGGCGTGACTTTGACTCTTAAAGTCGAACGGGCAACGCGGAAGGTTAAGATTTCAGAGCCGAAAATTCGGATTCCAATCGGGCGATTTGATCGCGTAGGTCCGCCGCACCTTCAAAGTCTTCCGACTTCACGGCTGATTTTAACTGTGATTTAAATTGTTCCAGCTGAGCCTTCTTTTCTTCCAACGTGGGTTGGGGGCGACGTCCGATGTGTTGGACTCCGGGTTGAATGCGCGTGAGGGTGGGATTGAGGTGTGCCTGGTGCGTCTCATAGCAGGTCGGGCAGCCGATACGTTGGGTACGTTCAAAGTCTTCCCAGCGGAAGCCGCACGATGGACAGCGTCCGCGACCCGCAGGGGTGGGAACGGAGAGCTTCAACCCCATGCTGATCGATGGCAGGGTTGTTTCAGGCACTAAGAGGGGCAATTGAGGGCAGGTAGGGCAAAGTCCATAGGTGTCCGCCTTGCCGCCCGCAACGAGGGTGACAAAAACTGTGCACGGTTGATTGCAGTGCGTGCAGTTGAGTGGGCGATGTGCCATTGATATAACTATGGAGTCTTTTGTGGTGAACTCAAGCGAACCTCGTACCTTTTCAGATTGAAGCCGGGCGATGAGTGGATTGGCTGGTGGTAATGAATTTACCTGTGCTTGCGATGGTTTTGGCTGACACCGAAAAAGGTGCCCTCTGGTATTTTAAGCAAATGGACTCGGCGGGCCTGGCGGTCGCAGGCGTCTTGGTGATTTGTTCTTTTATCGGTTGGGGTGCGATGATTCAGAAGTGGTCCGATGTGCAAGAGTTGCGTCGACGTAATCACCTCTTTGACCGTCGACTCCGCGATCAGAGCTCGGTCGTCGGTTTAAATTTTCCAGGTGGTACAAATCTTTCCCCGTACGAGTTTCTCGTTTCTGAAGCCGTGGCCGCCGTGCAGCGTCACAAAGGCCGTTTGGTTAAGCCCGCAGATGTGCACATGTGCATGGGCCACGTTGAGAATGCGATTCAGCGTGCGGTTTCTCGCACGATGGTGAAGTACGAGGACAAGATGGTCATTCTCAGTTCGTTGGTTTCAGGTGGACCATTCTTAGGGCTCCTGGGCACGGTTTGGGGCGTGATGGTAACTTTCGGTGCGCTGACTGAAAAGGCGAGCATCGCACAATTAGCTCCGGGCGTTTGCGGTGCATTGGTGACCACTACCTTGGGCCTCTTAGTCGCGATTCCTGCCACCTTCGGTTACAATTATTTATTAACGCAGGTAAAAATCATGACTACCGAGTTGGAGAACTTTGCGAGTACTTTGGCGGATCGAGTGGAATTAGAACTCGAAGGCGAAGCGCGCAGTAATTTTGAACAACAGCAGCAGGCTGAATTGTTACGTCGAGCCGCTGCCG
>CAIVVQ010000133.1 GCA_903909465.1 uncultured Opitutia bacterium
GATCTCCTCTTGTCGGAATAGTCTAATTGGGTGCCGCGAAGGTAGAGAGCCGACTTCGGATCGATTAGCACATCGACGCCCTCTGAGCAGACCAAGATGTCGCCGGTCTTCGCTTCGCCCACGAAACGAAGTTTATAAGACAGGCCATTGCAGCCGCCGCCGGTAATTGCGGCACGTAAATATTTTCCGCTGGTCTCACGAACCGCCAGCGACTTTACCTTCACGCCCGCGGGCGGCGTTAAGCGGATGAGACGCTCATCGGCTTGGCGCAAAGTGATGGTGGCGGCATCGGACATTGCCTTAACCTTTAAAGGATTCGGCGATAACGCAAGCCCTGCAAAACCAAATCAGGCTTGCCCGCATCACCCGCACGCCCAATCCTTAACTTTCAAGGGTTTGGTCGCGTAGCTCAGTTGGTTAGAGCGCTACATTCACATTGTAGAAGTCACAGGTTCAAGTCCTGTCGCGACCACCACCCTTGAGATTTAGCCTCAGGGCATAAGATTTTTTGGACTTCTCAGCGTGTTGATCGTTATAAGCTATATCAATAATTGTAGAGGTTTCTTGCATGCCGCACCTTGACCCAGCGGGTAATTGGCCGACAATGACAACATGCGATACACCCCTCACTTCCTAAAGTTCTTGGCATCATTTATCGCCGCAACGGCATTTGGTCAAACGAACCTGCAAACGCAGACCATCGGAAATATTAGCTACACGAGTGGCACATTTAATGGTCAGCCTGTAAACTACAGCAGTCAGAAAATCGGTAACCAGATTTACACCCAAGGTAAGGTAGGAGAATCCAACATCAATACCAGCACTCAGACCATCGGTAATCAGACTTATACGAGCGGACGCGTAGGCAACGAGACCCTCAACACCACCCGACAAACCATAGGCAACCAAACCTACACCAACGGGCGGATTGGTGATGCGCCGATTAATACGACCTCACAAACCATCGGCAACCAGACCTACACCCAAGGAACCTTTGGCAATGTTCCGGTTAATACCACTTCGCAGACCATCGGTAATCAGCGATACACCAACGGTCGCTAGGCGTAATTATAATACTTCATCCGCAGTCTTGGGCGTCGACGTCGATGGTATCAATGACTTCCTCATCGCGTAATATCTTCGCACGCAGCGGCAGGATAGCGGCGAGGAGTGATTTTACGCCCGAGACAAAATACCAAAGGTGCACACGGTGCTGATCCTGCACGCGTTCAAAAGGACACGGCGCTGGGCCACGAATCTCCGCCATCCCAGGGTGCAATCGTTCAAACTCCTTCACCCAAGCTTCAGCGACAAAATTAACTTTCTCTAAATTCCGCCCGCGGAAAACGTGACGCACTAGGTGTCGCTCAGGTGGATAACCAAACTCGGCTCGCTTGATTAATTCCGCCGCGGCAAAGCCTTCGAAGTCGAGTCGCTTCGCAAATTGCACGGGATCAGAGGCCGGTTGAAAAGTTTGGACGACGACGGCGCCCTCGAGCGTACCCCGCCCCGCCCGACCCGCCACCTGCGTGAGCAATTGAAACGTACGCTCAGGGGCCCTGAAATCGGGCATCTGCAATGAGAGGTCCGCATCCAGAATACCAACCAAAGTCACCCGCGGAAAATCTAATCCCTTCGCAATCATCTGCGTACCTAAAAGCATATCGTACTTACCGGCGCGGAAATCGGATAAGACTTTTCGGAAAAGGTCCTTCTTCCCCATGGTGTCGGCATCCATCCGTGCCACGCGGGCCCGTGGAAAGAGTTTCGCAATCACTTCTTCGACCTTCTGAGTGCCATAACCCTTCCAGCGAATCTTTACCGAGCGACACTTTGGACAAGCCACAGGGGCAGGCTCGCGGTGGTCACACATGTGACAGCGAGCGGTGTGATCCGTGGCGTGTAAGGTCAGCGACACGCTGCAATTCGGACACTGCACGGCTTCGCCGCAATCGGGGCAAACCAGCGAACGCGAATGCCCGCGACGGTTTAGAAATAAAATCGACTGCTCATTCTTTCGGAGTCGTTCGTGAATATTGTCCACCAATTCGCGTGATAAAATGCTCTGCCCTTTCGCATGGAGCAATTCGCGTCGCATATCGACAATGCGAAACGCGGGCATGGGGCGATCATCCACCCGCTGCGGCATCTTATTTAAAATATAACGTCCAGTGCTGGCATTACGCCACGATTCCAACGAAGGCGTGGCCGAACCCAACACGCAGGCGGCATTTAAGATCGAGGCCCGATACACGGCCACATCACGCCCGTGGTACATGGGCGTATCGCTCTGCTTAAACGAGGGCTCGTGTTCTTCGTCCACCACAATGAGACGTAAATTAGGCAACGGTGCAAAGACCGCAGAACGCGCACCGACCACAACACGCGCCTGTCCGAGTGACATCGCCATCCAAGCATCAAAGCGTTCACCCGCCGATAAGTGACTGTGCCAGACGACGACTTTTGTGCCAAGGTCAGCCAAGCGCGAGCGGAGTCGACCGACCGTCTGTGGCGTGAGCGCGACTTCAGGTACTAAGAAAATAGCCGAACCACCCTCGGTCACGACTTTACGAATCAACGAAACGTAAACTTCCGTCTTTCCTGAGCCCGTCACACCGTGCAGCAAGTGTGTGCGGAAAGTTTTTTTGTCCAACGTCTCAGTGACCGAAGCGACGGCCTCTTTCTGCGTCGCATTTAATTCATGCCCCAAGGCGGGCACTGATTCCGCCTCCGAAAATGGATCAGTGTAAGCCACCCGCCATAAAACACTGGCATCTTCTTTTATAATGCCCGCCTTAATCAATGCATCGACGGCCGGTTGCGCACTACCGAGACCGGTGACCGCTTTTGCTCGATCCACTGGCTCCGATTGAGCCGCAATGTAATCCAACATCTGCGCTTGTCGGGGCGCACGCTTGCGCATCTTCGTCAGCACTTCCGGATCCACGGGTCCGACGAGTGAGAGCATGCGACGTAACACGGGGCGCACGCCCTTACGCACCGCCGCTGGCAAAACCGTTTCTAAAACCGAATTTAAACCGCAGCCATAATAGGCTGCCATCCACTCCGCTAACTTACAGCAATCCGGCGTGATCACCGGTTGTTCGTGTTCCAATAAAATGATGCTGCGTAACTTGGTTCCCACCAAAGGTTCAGCGGGGTATTTCCAAACCACGCCTAGGCTGTTGCGATTGCCCAACGGCACGCGCACCAGCTGGCCCACTTTTAAGGTCTCCTTTAAGGCTGCTGGCACTGAATAC
>CAIVVQ010000134.1 GCA_903909465.1 uncultured Opitutia bacterium
ACACGTCCGCCATCGATACCCGCACCTGGGCCCAGTTCGACGAGGTGATCGGCGGCGAGCATCATCGAGCGATCGTGTTCAACGACGACTAACGTATTTCCTAAATCGCGGAGGTTGTGCAGTGACTTAATTAGCCGTGCATGATCGGAGGGGTGAAGTCCGATACTCGGTTCATCGAGCACGTAGGTCACGCCCACGAGTCCGAGCCCAAGTTGTGTGGCCAGGCGAACGCGCTGCGCTTCGCCGCCGGAGAGTGAGCTGACTTCACGATTAAGGGTGATGTAGGAAAGCCCGCCTTCATTGAGGAAAGTGAGCCTTTGCTCGAGTCCGCGACGGGCCTCTTCCATTGGGGTCACCGCAGGATTCTTAGTTAGCGATTGGGTGAACGCGAGGGCCTCGGGAATGGTGAGGGCGAGAAACTCGGCCATATTTTTTCCATTCAATCGCAGTGAAAGTGCTGAAGGTGAAAGTCGCTGGCCGTGACAACCGGTGCACGTGGAGCCCGATTGGAATTGTAGCAGGCGTTGACGGAGCGATTCGCCGGTCGTCGTGCGATAGGCGTGTTCGAGTTCGGAGAACATGCCGTGCCAAAATGTGTCGACGGGCTTTCGACCTTTGAGCGGAGGCAAAAGGTACGTCCGCTTTGCATCGCCATGTAAAAGTAGTTTTTGGATTTCCTTAGGTAGTTCGTTCCAGGGTTTTTTCTGATCAAACGGAATTTGTTCAGCCAGCGCTCGTGTGATGGCATTGCGACGGATGAGCGTTTTACGCGTGGCACATTTCCAAGGCTTCACCGCTCCGTCTAAGAGCGAAAGGTTTTCGTTCGGAATGGAAAGTGACTCTTGGAAGCGCAGCTGTCGACCCAGCCCGCCGCAATCCGGACAGGCACCACTGGGGTGATTGTGCGAGAGTGAACGCGGGGTTAAAGGTTCGTAGGTTTCACCGCAGTGTTCACAGGCTAGGTTCAGTGAGAGCGGGTATTTCTCCCAGTTGTCAGGCGTCGTTTCCGCAAGGATAAAGGCCTTTTGACGTCCCTCGCGGAAGGCCAGCTCGAGTGAGTCGGACAAGCGACTGCGTTGGTCGGGTCCGCTCACCATGCGGTCCACGACCACGTCGAGTTGCATCGCTTCACGGCCTTTCAGAAGCCCTTCGGCTTCGTCGAGTGTGCCAATTTGTTCGTTGATGCGTACGCGCGTGAAACCGCGGCGACCCAAGTCCGCACACGCTTGCAAGAGTGCCGACGGTCGATCGTTCGCAATCGGTGCGAGCACCATGAGTTTTATGCCCGTCGGAATTTTTTCGAGAGACTTTAAATTATCATCGAGTGAACGACGGCGAATGCGGTGTCCATCTTTCAAGCAACTACGTTCGCCGGCGAGAATCCAAAGTGGTCGAGCGTGGTCCGCAATTTCGGTGAGTGTCGCCACCGTTGAACGCGGATTGGTATTTCCACCCGTGCGCTGCGCGATCGCAATGACCGGTGATAAGCCCCGAATAAAATCTACATCGGGACGTTCGACGGCCTCGAGTAATCCACGCGCTTTGGCGGAAAGGGATTCGAGGTATTGACGCGAGCCCTCGGCGTGCAGGGTGTCGAAGGCCAGGGATGATTTACCTGAGCCGCTGACCCCGGTGATGACCGTGAGCCGATTGCGGGGCAAAAAGAGCTCCACGTCCTTAAGGTTGTGGGTTCGGGCGCCTTTGATGTGAATAGGTGTGCTCAAATTGTGGATAGTGGGGGGAAGGGGGGCTTAGAAAAGGGTCAAGTGTGTGATTATAGGCTTAATAACAGGGGTTTAACCTGCGTTTGGCCTGTGAATAGCCAGTGAATGCCTTGTTTAATAATACGGCGGGGGCGGATTAGGCAAGCGATGCAGGTCGCTTTCGGGAGCTAAAATAAGCCTACGGTTTGCCCGAAGTTACACCCTTCCGTCACACGACTGTAACAATCGTATGTTAAGGTTTAGGTCTTCCACTCATGAACACCTCCATTAAATCACTCGCTCTATTAGTCTTCGCAGCCTCCGCTGCTACCAAGGCATTCGCCGCTGAGACAGTCGCCGCTCCTGCTGCACTGCCTGACTACGCTGTCGCTTCTGGCGTATCAGGTAACCTAAATTCAGTTGGCTCCGACACTTTAGCTAACCTCATGACTTTCTGGGCGGAAGGCTTCAAAGGTAAATACCCTAACGTTAACATTCAGATTGAAGCCAAGGGATCTTCGACTTGCCCTCCTGCACTGACCTCTGGTGCCGCACAAGTCGGCCCGATGAGCCGCGAAATGAAGTCGAGCGAAGTCGCAGGCTTTGCCGGCAAATTCGGTTACAAGCCATCGAAGATTGCCGTCGCTATTGATGCCCTCGCCGTCTTCGTCCACAAAGATAACCCGATCAAAGGTCTTTCGATGACTCAAGTGGACTCGATTTTCTCATCCACGCTCAAGCGCGGTGGCCAAGACATCGCTACCTGGGGTCAAGCAGGACTTACCGGCGATTTCGCCGGCAAAACCGTTTCGATCTTCGGTCGTAATTCGGCTTCTGGTACCTACGGCTTCTTTAAAGAGAAGGCGTTGAAGAATGGTGACTACAAGGGTTCAGTTAAAGAACAGCCCGGCTCTTCAGCAGTCGTCCAAGGTGTATCTTCAGACGTCGCAGCCGTTGGTTACTCGGGAATCGGTTACAAGACATCAGGTGTTCACGCCCTTCCTTTAGCCGTTAAAGATGGTGGTTCATTTATTGAGCCAAGCTACGAGAACTGCTTAAATCGCACTTACCCTCTCTGGCGCTACCTCTACGTCTACGTTAACAAAGCACCTAACAAGGAAATGGATAAGCTCACCAGCGAGTTCATTACCTACGTGCTTTCGAAACAAGGCCAAGAAATCACCGTTAAAGACGGTTACTACCCACTCCCAGCCGATGTGGCCAGCGAGGGTCGCATTGCCCTTAAGTACTACAGCGCAGAATAATTTGGTCTCGAATCCGCCTCGCCGTCGCCACGCTGAAAGTTCGGTCGGTTAATAAAGAACGGCGAGTGCGGGCTCGGGTCCTCCTCAAGGCGGTTTAACCGCCTTTTTCTTTTTGAAGGGTTACGAAAGTTGTGAGATAAATGCTCAATGTCAGAAAACTCGAAACAATCACCTGACGCTCCGACGCCCGCTCGGTTCCAGGTGAGCCGTTTCACTTTACTTGCCGACACTTGGATGGGTCGGCTCATTCGTTTTGGTGGTGTCAGCGTCGTCGTCGCGGTCCTCGGGATGTTGGTCTTCTTAGTCTGCCAAGTTTTACCTTTATTTTCGGGCGCCAAGTTAGAGTCGCTAACCCCAGTTACCTTCGAAAAAACGGCCGTTGGTTTCGGCGAAGATGAATACGGTGAATTGCCCTTCACCTGTGATGCCGCAGGGAAGTTAGAGTTTCGTCACGCATACTCTGCAGCGGGTGCTGCGGCCGGTGTGGTCACCAAAACTTGGTCGCCGACTTTAGCACCTGGCCAAAAAGTTACCACGATCCGAACTTACCCGCGCGACGGTTTGGTCATATTGGGTTTGTCCGACGGCAATATCCTTGAAGTAAAAGTTACTTATAAAATCGCGTTTGATGAAAAGGGCGGCCGCACGCCGCAGCCACAAATAGTGGCATTACCCGCTCAGCAGTTGGGCAAAAAGCTTCTCCCGTGTTTAGATGTTTGGAGCGTTAAAGGCCCGAATGGACACATGGTGATTTGCCGACAACAAGAGGCAGGCCATGATTTTTTAACCGCCGCACGATTAACTGAGAAGAGTGGTATGGGTGGACCGGTGGTGACCGCTGGCAATGCCTTCAGTGTTGCGAGCGATATCCCTGATCTCGAGCGAGTATTCGTCCCTTCAACAGCTGATTCAGTGATTGTGGTTCGCAAAGACGGCGAGGTGCGCGTCTATACGATTGAGGAAGAAGAGGTTTCATTTTTACAATCGTTTAAGCCTTTTGCGTCTTTGCCTGATTCGCGCATCGCCTCGGCAGGCCTGATTTTTGGTAACGTTTCTTTAGTGGTGAACAGTTTCAACGGAGTGGAAGAAGTGTGGTCGATTTATCCGCAAGTACAGTCGAACGGGCAAACCCAGCGTCGCTGGGGTAAGATTCATGATTGCGAGCCACTCGCTGGAGCAGGGCAGGGGATTTTCCCTGCCGTCGGCAACAAGTGCTACCTCACGGTGGCCGGAGGTCGCATGCAGATTCGCAATATGACGAATGGGTCGTTGCGTTGGGATGCACCTGCGCCTGCCGCTGAAATCCAACAAGTGGTTTTCTCGCGCAACTATGATCGACTCGCGGTTCTTTCGGCCGATGGCGTGTTGCGTCGATGGTCCATCGAAGATCACCACCCCGAAGCCTCATGGAATACTTTCTTTGGGAAAATTTGGTATGAAGGTGCGAGTGCGCCGGCTTACACTTGGCAATCGAGTTCCGGTGCCGATGAGTTTGAGGCCAAGTACTCGTTGGTCCCGCTACTCTACGGCACGATCAAAGGAACCTTCTACGCCTTGCTCTTTGCCATCCCGATTGCACTCTTGGCCGCCGTTTACGTTTCACAGTTCCTTCGCCCCGAACTTAAGAAAATTATAAAACCCACGATGGAGGTCATGGCTTCCTTGCCATCCGTCGTTCTGGGTTTCTTGGCAGGGTTATGGCTGGCACCGATTGTGGATGCCAATCTCTTGCCGTTGATTTGCTTAGTGGCTGCACTTGCCCCCGCCGCGTTGACCGCTGGTTTTGCTTGGTCGAGCTTGCCCCAGCCCATTCGCCGTAAGGTTGGCCCAGGTTGGGAATTCGCCTACTTGATTCCGTTCGTTGTTTTCTGCGGCTGGTTGGCTTGGCAGGCCGCACCGATGATTGAATCGACATTCTTTAGCGTTAAAGACTTGGCGAGCGGACAAACCATTTCCGATTTCCGTGAGTGGTGGAGGCAAAACAGTGGCTGGTCCTATGATTCACGTAACTCAATCGTTGTCGGCTTCGTGATGGGCTTCGCGGTTATCCCCATTGTCTTCACGATTGCGGAAGACGCACTTTCGAATGTGCCTGATGCATTGGTTTCGGGTTCGCTCGCACTCGGTGCGAGTCGCTGGCAAACTGTTTGGAGTGTCGTAGTGCCAACGGCCATTTCGGGCATCGTTTCGGGTATCATGATTGGATTCGGACGCGCTGTGGGCGAAACAATGATCGTGGTGATGGCGACCGGGAATACGCCAGTGATGGAAGCGAATCCCTTTAACGGCATGCGTACACTGTCCGCTAACATCGCCGTGGAATTGCCCGAAGCTGCCGTGGGGCAAACGCATTATCGCGCCTTGTTCTTGGGTGCATGCTGTCTCTTTGCCTTAACTTTCATTATTAATACTTTTGCTGAAATCCTCCGACAACGATTACGCGAGCGTTACAAAGTCGTCTAATACCATGACCCAACCTGCATACGATAATTCCGCGCCGAAAGGTGAACCGTGGGTATGGTTCACAAGCCTAGGCTTAATCATTGGACTCACGATGGTGGCGGGCTTGCTCGGACTTGTTTTGGTAAACGGCTTCTCAGTTTTCTGGGCTCCCGCCGTTCCGACGGTAAAGCTGAGTGACGGCACGGTGATGATGGGTCAGTTGGCACAACGCCGGGTACGACCTGATTCCCCCGCATCTAATCCGAAATATGAGCGCCAATACCAAGTGGGCTTACGCGAGCTCAATGGCGCTTCGTATGTCTGGGTGGAAGAAGCGAAGATTGCACAAGAGGATTTCAGTTCAGCAACCATGGGCTTGGAGCGCATGGAAAACGGCCCAGCCTTTGTCACACCGGTAGCTTTTGTAAATGCATCGGGTAGCAAGGTGCCACTGACTAAGGCTACCTTTAATGATTTATTAAATGAAGTGGAGCGTGCGTCCGAAATTCGCAGCGAACTCAACACCATTCAGCGATCCAAGATCGGTGCAGTGAATGCGAAAATGGAGTCGACCCGCATTGATTTACGTCGAGCAGAGGATCGTGGCGAACCTACGGCTGACATTAAGGCGCAATTGGCCGCACTCGATGTAGAGTTTAATCAATTGCGTGCGCTGTCAGAAAAAGTTTTGGCGAAAAATGCTTTAGCGAAGATTGAGGTGCGTGATGCGCGTGGTCGCGATGTGGTCTTGCCGATGGCCACTATTGTTCGTGCATGGCTCCCTAATGACATGTCCGCCTGGGATCGCGTGAGCCTGTTCTTTAGCCGACTACGTGAATTTCTTTTTGATGAGCCACGCGAGGCGAATACCGAAGGGGGTTTAATGCCGGCGATTTTTGGTACCCTGGTCATGACGGTGTTTATGAGTTTGTTGGTCACACCATTTGGGGTGATTGCAGCCATCTACTTACGGGAGTACGCTAAGGATGGCGTGATTTTACGCATGGTGCGTGTTTGCGTGAATAATTTAGCGGGTGTGCCTTCGATTGTCTTCGGTGTCTTTGGTTTAGGTTTCTTTGTTTACGTCTTGGGTGGTTCCATCGACCAACTTTTCTTCTCCGACCAGCTAAAGTATAATAATAATACACCGGTGTTTGGTACGGGTGGGTTGTTGTGGTGTTCGCTGACCTTGGCACTCATGACTTTACCGGTGGTGATTGTGGCCACCGAAGAAGCGCTGTCGGCTGTGCCGCGTGGCATGCGCGAAGCTTCACTCGCCGCTGGCGCATCGAAGTGGCAAACCATTCGTGATATTTTACTGCCTGCATCGGCGCCTGGTATCCTAACGGGAGTTATTTTAGCCATGGCTCGTGGGGCAGGTGAAGTCGCCCCGCTCATGCTCGTGGGTGTCGTCAAACTCGCCCCCACGCTGCCCGTCGACATGGTAGAGCCTTTCCTGCACTTCGACCGCAAGTTCATGCACCTCGGTTTTCATATTTATGATCTCGGTTTCCAGTCGCCCGACTCCGACGCCGCCCGCCCGATGGTTTTCGCGACGACCTTGCTGCTGATTGTGCTGGTTGTGTGCTTAAATTTGGGTGCCATCACCATCCGCAATCGCCTCCGTGCTCGCTATAAGGGCGCCTCTTTCTAAAATCCACCATGCCCACTACCATGAACCCTTCAGCCTCTCGCATTAAAGTTCAGCCCGCCACTGAAAGTGAGGGACGCAAAGATTACATTCGTATTCAGGATTTCGGTTTCTGGTACGGCGCCAAAAAGGCCCTCGACGCGATTTCCTTAGATGTGCCCGAGCGTCGCGTGGTTGCGTTTATTGGTCCATCGGGTTGCGGTAAATCAACGCTTCTACGAAACCTCAACCGGATGAATGACTTGGTGGACGGCATTCGCCATGAAGGGGATATTCAAATTGCTGGCCGTTCCATTTACGATCCAGGCATCGAAGTCATTTCACTCCGTCGCCGGGTGGGCATGGTTTTCCAAAAATCTAACCCTTTCCCTAAATCGATTTACGATAACGTTGTCTACGCCTTGCGTATCATGGGTGTGACTGACCGGGCTGTACTCGACGAAGCTTGCGAAACTTCCTTACGCAAAGCCGCCCTCTGGGATGAAGTGAAGGATCGCTTGAACGATAGCGCTTTGGGCCTGTCCGGTGGTCAGATGCAGCGTCTTTGCATTGCACGTGCGATCGCCAATCGCCCGGAGATTTTATTAATGGATGAACCTTGTTCGGCTTTGGATCCGATTGCCACGGGCAAGATTGAAGAGCTCATTCACGAACTCAAAGCCCAGTTTACCATCGTGATTGTGACGCACTCCATGCAACAAGCCGCCCGGGTGTCCGATCGCACGGCCTTCTTCTATTTAGGAAAACTCATCGAGTACGATACCACCGAAAAGATTTTCATGAATCCCAGCCAGGCGCAGACCGAGGCTTATATTTCGGGTCGATTCGGCTGATCTTTTAACTTTAACTACCACACACTATGCAACGTTACTTCCACGACGAACTTCGCCAGCTGCGCGACGATTTAATTTTGATGGGCGAGCGCTCACTCGACATGACACGCATGGCGCTGCGTGCGGTTGAACAAGGCGATGATGCTTTAGCACTCCAGGTCCGTGGCATGGATGATCGCGTCGATGAATTAGAAAAACGCGTCGACCGCGAAATCATGCGCTACCTCACGCTCTTCGGTCCGATGGGTAGCGACGTGCGCCTGCTCTTGGCGGCTCGTGATATCGGTCACGACCTCGAACGGATTGCGGATGAGGCATCGGTAATCGCGAAGCGCGCGATGGTGATTTCTGAACGCGGCCCACTTAAGAACCTCTTACATGTGCCACAAGAGGGCATCATCACTTGCGAAGTTCTCCGGTTGGCACTCGATGGCTTCATCGAAGGCGATATCAATAAGGCGCGCTTAGTCTTGGAGCGCGACGCTGAAATCGATGACTTGAATCGCAAGAACTACGACTCCCTCTTTGGAAGTGTGGGCGACGCAACGAAGGTTTCTGCATCGCACGTGGAACTTATCTTTATCTCCAAGGCATTAGAACGTATCGGTGATCACTCCAAGAACGTCTCCGAACAGGTTATTTTCATTCTCTCGGGTGAAGATATTCGCCACGCCCGCTAAGGTTAAAACTTTACCCAACGGGTAAATCTGGGTAGCAAGGAGGCATGCTTTTATTGGGCTGCCTCTTTGCACTCCTGCGTCTGTTCGCCTTACCGATCTCGATCCTCATCGCTCGTCGTTTAGGTTACCTCGAGCTTGCCAGTGACTGGGATGTGGTGTGGTTGGTTTTATTGCTCGGTATTTTTAACGTCATCATCCGTCCGCTACTCCAGGTTTTCCTTCTGCTCTTTTCTTTACCGTTCATTATTTCATTGGGCCTTTCGAAGACAGTTTTTAATTTCGTCGCTCAGTACGTTGTCTTATTTTTGGCCAATAGCATAGTCTTATACTTCAGCTGTAAATTACTGGGTATCGGGCTGATTAGTTGGCCACTGGCGACTCTGACTATCTCGCTGAGCGCTTACCTGATTTCGACGAATGCTTCGGCTAGCTTTACGGCTATGGGCCCCAAAGGGCCTACTGGTGGTGCCGCTAAGAAGTCGGACGGCTCTGACGTTATCGACATTTAATAGGCGGTTAGAGAGGCTGCAGCGGGCACGGATTGGCCCTCGCTTGTCTTTTCTTGCCATCTAGGTCCGTTCCCTTTGCTTTGCGTGCATTCGAGCCATGACACAACCTGCTTCACTTTCTGCTTGGGCACGCAACGTCGCCCCTTCACCAACCCTCGCAGTTGATGCTAAGGCTAAGGCCTTGAAAGCTGCGGGCAAAGATGTCTGTGGTTTTGGAGTAGGGGAACCCGACTTCGACACGCCACAGTTCGTTAAAGATGCCTGTGCCAAGGCACTTGCCGATGGACAGACCAAGTACGCCCCAACGCCCGGCATTCCTGCGTTACGTAAAGCAATCGCCGAAGATTATACGCGTCGTGGTTTTACGGGTATCGCCGACGCCAACGTGGTCGTCAGCCCCGGCGGCAAGATGTCCTGCTACCTCGCCATCCTCGCGACCATCAGCCCTGGCGATGAAGTCGTCATCCCCGCACCGTTCTGGGTGAGCTACCCTGAGATGGTGAAACTCGCCGGTGGTGTTCCTAAATTTATTAACGCTGAAGACGTCACTGGTTTTAAAGTCACACCCGCCCAGCTGTCTGCGGCACTGACTCCTAAGACCCGCATGGTTGTTATCAATAGTCCTTCGAATCCAACGGGTGCGGTTTACTCTCGTGCGGAACTCGAAGCACTCGTCGCCATCTGCGTGAAAGCGAATGTTTGGATTCTCTCCGACGAAATTTACGAGAACCTCGTGTATGATGGTCAGACCACTTGCAGTCCTGCGACCTTCTCACCCGAAGCCGCTCGCCTCACCATCACGGTTTCCGGTTACGCCAAGAGTTACTCAATGACGGGTTGGCGCTTAGGCACACTCGTCGCGAGCGATAAGCCTTTGGCTGCCGCAGTGGCTGATTTACAAAGCCAGATTTCTTCCAACGCCACCACCTTTGCGCAATTCGGTGCCTTGGCGGTTCACCAGCATCCCGACAAAGCCAAGGCCTCGTTGGCTGAGATGTGCAAAGCCTTTGACCGCCGCCGTCAAAACCTCCTCGCCGGTTTGAACGCGATCCCCGGACTCACCTGTTATCGCTCCCAAGGTGCATTCTACCTTTTCCCCAATATTAAAGCCTTCGGTCTCACTTCTGCGCAGTTCGCCGATCGCCTACTTGAAGAAGAATTAATGGCAGTCGTTCCCGGTTCTGCTTTTGGTTCTGAAGGCTACATTCGCCTCAGCTACGCCACTTCCGATGAAACCATCGCGAAGGGCTTAGAACGCTTGGCGAGATTCTGTGCGAAACTAAAGAAGTAGGGGTAGGGGCGCGACTGTGTCGTGCACTTGTATCGGGTAGGGCTCGCGCTCCGCGCGTGCCGAAGGAATATGCATAGGGCACGACGCAGTCGTGCCCCTACCACTCCCCGTGTCACCTTGCCCCCTTGCTAACTTGCCCCCTGAACTCCCTACGCTGGCTCCACCAAAATACAGGCCATGCCGGCGGCATCGGCGGCTTCTTTACCGCGCGGGCTGTCTTCGATAACCACGCAATCGCCAGGCTCGATGCCGATGCGGGCAGCGGCGGCTAAGAATAAGTCAGGGTGAGGTTTCGAGCGCTTCGCATCTTCGGCGGTAATGACCGCATCGAAAAGGTGCATAATATTAATAGTATTAAGCGTCGTGTGTACGTGACTCTTTCGTCCGGCCGAAGCCACAGCAGTGCGATGTCCCAGTGCTTTGACGTGGTGTACGACTGCGATGACTCCTGGGTTCGGACGAACGTCTTTAGCTAAATGAATTTCTAAATAATCATGTCCGTCGGCTAAGAGCAGCGGAACGTCTAGATCAATGCCGTAGAGTTGTTTCAAGCGGGCACAGGTATCGTACGCTGAGACTCCGCCCATCGAACAAAATAAATCCCAAGGAAATTCAAAGGGTCT
>CAIVVQ010000135.1 GCA_903909465.1 uncultured Opitutia bacterium
CGCGGTGACACAATTGTTTTTCGTACCAGTCACATTCCCGGACTCGCCGACCGCTACGGTAATCCCTCGCAAAATTATTACGTGAAACGTTTGGCGGGCGTCCCGGGTGATAAATTACGCGTCGATAACGACGGTAAACTTTGGGTGAACGGCAGCGTGGTTGATAAACCCGCGCCGATGGTGATGAATTGCAATCGTGAGACGAAGTTAGGCTACTTTGGTTACATCGCCGATATCGGTGATTACTCGTATTCAATTCCGCTCACCAAGGAGTACACGGTCACTGAGGATCATTTCTATGCACTGGGAGATAACTCGGCCAATAGCTTCGATTCACGCGGCTGGGGTGAAGTTCCTGCCGATGATGTGGTCGGAAGCCCGCTCGTTATTCTCCATCCCTTCGGTGCACGCTGGGGTTGGGCGAAATAAACTACTGAGCCATTAACTCCGCAGACCGGCGATGCGGTGAGCGGCGTCTTTTTCGCGGTCGGTGGTAAATTCAACCACGCGAACGCCGCGCTTCCGGACGTTGATGAGCTTATTTAAATTCACCCAAGTTTTTGCACGGGTGTGCGTGACGCCGTGGGCGGCGCAAAGTTTACCGATGTCCGTGTCTTGCGGAGTGCCCCAAAGTTTTTCAAAATACACATTCTTCTGGGCGACGGGTAAGTGATTAAAGATTCCGCCTCCATTATTATTCACGACGACCACAGTGAGGTCACCTTTGTGATGCTTGGCCGAGAGCAGGGCATTGCTGTCGTGTAAGAAAGTTAAATCACCGCAGACAAGTACGGTGTGCAGTCCATCCATCGATGCGCCAATGGCGGTCGATACGGTGCCATCGATGCCATTGGCGCCACGATTAAAGATAACTTCAGGGCCTGATTTCGTTGGGTGGTAGAACCACTCGAGGTCGCGAATGGGCATGCTGTTGCCGATGACCAAGCGATCGTCGTTAGTGAGTGCACTTTCGATTTCCTTAATGATGCGGCCTTCAAAGGGCCAATTCACTTTCGCGACCTTGGCTAATTTTTGCAGTGCCGTTTTTTGATACTGATTCCAGGTGTCCAGGTATTTCGCATCCGCAATCACGGGCTCATAACCACGTGCCACTAATTTACCATCGCGACGAATCCAGCGTGAGTGGGTTGGGTCGGTGTTCTCACCGGGTTGATTGACTTGTACGGCGATGACATCGGCTTCCTCGAGCCACTGGCGTAAAACTTTGCTCGTGGGCAATGCACCGACGATGACCGCGGCCTTCGGTTTTAATTTTTTCGCGGCACTCGCGTTTCTTAAAATTGAATCGTAAGTCGAAATTACCCGTCCGCTATCGGCGAGGTCGCCACGCAATGTGCCCGCACCATCAGCTAAAATCGGCCAACCCGATAGTTGCGAAAGTTCTAAGACCGCAGCCGCAAATTCCTCGGGGATAGCTTCCGAGTGTGGGCCGACGATGATGACGCCGTGACCGGTCTTAGGTAACGGCAGCAGGGCATTGAGGGGCGATACCTTGGCGGCGGGATTCTGTGCCTTAGGTAAGTCGGTGAACGCCTCTAAATCGAATCCAGCAGGCATTTTAAAGCCTTTCTCGGTCGCTCCAGGGTCGAGTGGGTCGCGGAATGGGAGATTGAGGTGTACGGGGCCTTTAAGAGGGCTCTGGGCACGTTGCCAGCTGTCGACCAGAGTCTGCCGCCAGTAGCGGAGTAGACTGAGCTCAGTCGAGGGCACAGCGACTTCGGTCGACCACACAGGGTAGACTCCAAAAATTCCATTCTGCGCAATCGTTTGTCCGGAGTGGCAGTCACGTAATTCGGGCGGACGATCCGCGGTGAGAATAATCAACGGTGTGCTGGAGAGCCGTGCTTCAATAACCGCCGGTAAATAATTCGCCGCCGCCGTGCCCGAAGTGCAAAGTAAAACGACGGGTCGCTTGGTGGACTTCGCAATGCCAAGTGCAATGAATCCCGCGGAGCGTTCATCGAGGGCGACGGTGACATGAATCCCTTTCGATTGTGCGAGCGCAAACGCGATCGGCGTTGAACGCGACCCGGGTGAGATGACCGCATGCTTCAGCCCCATGCGTTCCAATGTGCGCATACCCAGTGCCCCCCAAAGGGCGTTGGTATTGGCAAATCTAACATTGGCGGGCATGACAAAAGGGAAGGGGGTAACTGAACGCTTTCAAGCGGTAACCCTCGAAATAACTATGTAATAATAATATTTCTAGTCCCTATAAATATACCCGCTGATTATACCGAGATTAAGGCCGATTACTTACCGTGGGCTTTCTTAAGGTGCTCTGCGAGAGGGTCGTAGCCGAAATCATTGCGCCGATCCCGCCAGACAGTGTGCACGTGATTGGCGTTGTTTTGGGTGTTATCGAGTTCGAAAAAGAAAGAGGGGCCTTCGATGCGGTAGTAGTGGCCTTGACCGGCTTCCGTTCCACCTGCCCAAGCAAAGAAGATTTTATTTTCTGCCGTCGCACTGATTGCAATCATTTCACCCAAAGCAAATTCCTCACGGGTACGACCGACATACTCGGCGATAATGCGGCCGACTTTATATTTTTGTTCGGGACTTAAATCACTTAAGGCAATGCCTTGTTGATTGCTGACCCGCTCGAGTTTTTCCTGATTCTTATTCGTGATATCAGCGGGTGCTTTTTCGGAGATGATTGCGACCGTACGTTGTTCGGGTGTGAGCGATTGAATCAATGCCAGCCCGAGCGTGTCTTCTTGATTCAGCATCTGTAACTGATTGCCGTTGGATTGCGCCTCGGTCACCGACCCAGGATTGTTGCCCATGAATAACGGTGTGGCGCTGACAATGTCGCCATTGATAATCGTGAAATTAAGCGAGAGGTGGTGGCCCTCCCAGCGCCAACCCCATGTGCCCTTATCGGCCGGAACACCAAAAATCGTTAAATAGTACAACTCGGCATCGCGCGGGGATTTTCCCTGGCCGGCTTCAATTACCTTAAGAATGTTTTCTAACTCCCGAATGGATTCGGCCTTAAGGTAACCGCTCTGCGAGAGGGCCGTCTTTAATAAGCTTTGTATAAAGGGACGTTGTTTATCGGATAATTCCTTAAGGGGTAAGCCTTGGCGCTGGCTCGGAACATAAATCCAATGCGTACGTTCTTTGTCGTCGAACGACAACAACGCTTGGTTTTGCTGTGCCGGCGTAAGCACTTTGAGCAAGGCCTTGGTGGCCACCGTCATTTCAGCCGCTGAACTATGTGCACGCAGCGAACCGGTGGCTGCGATTAGGCACACTGCCACTGTTAAAACTCTACGCAGTTTAAGGCTGAAGAATTTACACAGAGAGGGCATGGGGTGATTCGGTTTAACTTTGAACCTGACTGAACCGGGTAGCGCTTTCTTCCCACTGTGCCGAGGCAGCAGCTAAAGCCTCATTGGTGGCCTTAAGTTCCACATTCAATTCCTGCACGCGGGCACCTTGGGTGTACGTTGCAGGGTCGCTCAATTCTTTCATGAGCTTGGCCTGCTTGGCTTCGAGCTCGGCGACTTGTTGTTCGAGTTTGCTGACTTCGCTTTTCAATTTTTTGATTTCCGCAGGGTTGGGTTTGCTGACCGCCGGTTTCGCAGGCTTAGCGGCTTCAACCTTGGCCTGCGTGGGACGTCCGTCCGTAAAGCCTGCCGTGAGTGCGGCACGCTCATTCGTTGCCTTGGATTTCTCGAGGTAGTAATCGTAATTACCGGCGTAAGGGGTGAGACGACCTGAGTGCACGTGTAGTACGTTCTTGGCGATTTGTTTAATGAAGTGAACGTCGTGACTGATGAAGACGAGCGTGCCTTCGTAGCTATTGAGCGCGTAAATCAACGCATCAATCGAGGCCATGTCTAAGTGCGTCGTGGGCTCATCCATCAACAAGAAGTTGGGCGGATTGACCAAGAGGCGCACGAGGGCGAGACGGGATTTTTCTCCACCCGAAAGTACTTTGACAGGCTTATGCACATCGTCCTTCCGGAATAAAAAGGCCCCGAGTAAACCACGCGCTTGTTGTTCGGTGAGCTTATTATCGGTCGTTCGCAATTCCATGACGTTCTCCATAACCGATAGCGCAGGGTTCAAGCTATCGAGTCGGTTCTGCGCAAAGTACCCGGTAATTACGTTCGTGCCGATTTCACGGGTGCCAGCTTGAGTTGGAATGACATCCGCTAAAATCTTTAAGAGCGTGGATTTACCAGCGCCGTTGGGTCCGACCAACACGATGCGCTGCCCGCGTTCGCAATTAAAATTCAAATCGCGATAAACCACATGGTCGCCGTAAGACTGTTGAATGTGCTCAAGGTTGATAACCTTTAATCCCGAGCGCACGGGCTGTGGGAACTTAAATTGAATCTTCTTTAAATCATTCTCGGGTTCATCAATCGCACTCTCTTCCAAGCGGGCGATTTGCTTCTCTTTGGATTTCGCCCGCGATGCCATCGAGGCCTTGGCGCCGAAGCGATCGACGAAAGTCTGCAAGTGGGCGATTTCGCGCTGCTGATTTTTAAAGACCGACTGGTGTTGGGCCTTACGCGCTTCTTTTTCGACCAAGTAATCGTCGTAATTACCGTGGTAACGGTGGAGTCGCTGACTGCGTAATTCGATAATACCCGTGCACAATGCGTTTAAGAACGCCCGATCGTGTGAGACCACCACGAGTCCGCCTGAATAACGGGTCAGGTAATCCTGAAACCAAAGCAGGGCTTCAAGGTCCAGGTGATTCGTCGGTTCATCCAGCAAGAGCAGGGTAGGCTCGCTCACAAGCAAGCGCGCCAAGTGCGCACGCATCACCCAACCGCCCGAAAAAGTTTTCGCCGCTTTATCGGAATCGCCTTCGCGGAATCCCAGACCGGCCAAAATTTTGTGCGCCTTAGGCTCGAGCGTGTAATCGTAATCCTCGTCTTCTGGATTTAAGCTGCGACCACTCGTCGCAATTTGCATGATGGTCTCTTCGCCGACGGGTGCGCTTTCCTGTGGTAAGAAACCGAAGTCTGAACCGCGTTCCCATTCGATGATGCCATCGTCGGGTTTTTCTTTGCCTAAGATGAGGTTGAAGAGGGTCGACTTTCCAGCGCCGTTGGCGCCCACCAGACCGAGCCGATCGTAACTATCAATGTTCAACGAAACCTCCGCGAACAGTTCGCGGGGTCCGTAGGACTTAGATACATTGGCAATGGTCAACATGTGTACAGCATGAGCAAAGACTACCTTTGCCTCCTGCGTCAACGGTTCGATTCAGTGCGATTGCCTTACGCCCAGCGCAACTTGCTTCGCAGAATGTCGAAATGGGACAGGTTTTTCGGGCGAATGAGGCTCAATTGAACTTTCGCCGTGCGTACCACGAGGGGCAGTCGACTCTGGGCCTCAAGCGTGGGGCGACCATCCACCGATAGACCAAGCAACGCCCCGTCTTCACTGTGGATTTCAATTTCCGATTCCCCGTCAAAAATTAAACTTCGATTCGAAAGCGTGTGCGCACAAATCGGCGTGAGCGCGATGACCGATGCCGCTGGATCCACCAGCGGTCCGCCAGCAGCGAGGTTGTAAGCGGTCGA
>CAIVVQ010000136.1 GCA_903909465.1 uncultured Opitutia bacterium
GGCGTCCACGCCGCCACCCATCGCAGCATCGGGCTTGCCTCCGCCTTTGCCACCCATGCGACCGCAGGCGTCCGCCACAATCTTGCCCGCTTGCTTGCCGGCCTTGATGGCGTCGGCTCCGCAATTCGCAACGAGTGAAACTTTTCCTGCGTTAACGGCGGCGAGAACAACGACGGCACTGGCACCAATCTTGCCCGCAACTTTAGCACCGAGTTCACGTAAGTCGTTCGGGTTATCGATGTTCACTTGCGTGATCACGTACTGTAATCCGTCCTTCGCCTTAGCTTGTTGCGCTAAAGTATCAGCCAATGCGCCGGCTTCTTTATCGCGGTACGATTTTAATTTTTTCTCGAGGGTGCTGACTTGTTCTTGGAGCGCATCGAAGCGCTTCAATAAATCAGCGACGGGCACATTGCCGCTCGATGCGAGTGATTTCAAAAGTTCGGCGTCGTGGTGACTGCGATCATAGGCCGCAATACCCGCCGTGGCTTCGATACGGCGCACGCCAGCAGCGATGGCGCTTTCACCGAGAATGCGGAAGAGTCCGATTTCACCAGTCGATCGCACGTGCGTTCCGGCACAGAGTTCCATTGACCAACCATTGAGGGCGTGGGCTTTGCCGCCGACTTGGACGACGCGTACGGTTTCGCCGTATTTATCGCCGAAGAATTGCATGATGTCAGGGCGTCCCTTGACCTCCGAGAGCTTCACTTCTTTCCATGAAACCGATTCGTTGGCTAAGATGCGCTCGTTAACTAGGCGTTCGATGTCCGCGACCTGTCCAGCGGTCAGGGCCTGGCCATTGAAGTCGAAAGTAAGTTTATCAGGCGCCACGGCTGAACCTTTTTGTGAAGCCTCCTTGGAGACGACTTCGTGCAGTGCCCAGTGAAGAATGTGCGTGACGGTGTGGTGACGCTGAATGGCGTCGCGACGAGTCTGGTCGAGGGTGATTTCGATTTCGGTGCCAACTTCAGGTGCGTCATCACCATCGATAAAGTGCAAAATAGTTTGGCCCGACTTCTGAGTGTCGGTGACGCGCCACTCGCGTCCGCCGGCAATCAACGTCGCATTATCGCCCACCTGTCCGCCCATTTCAGCGTAACACACAGTGCGATCCAAAATTACTGCGGAGCGATTCTTAACTTTCGCAACTTGTGCGACCTTGGCTTTGGTTTGGTTCGCATCGTAACCAAGGAAAACCGTGGGGTGGTCGGAATTAATATCCGAAAGGGTAATGACTTCTTTTTTCTGAGCAGCACGGGCGCGGGCACGTTGCTCTTCCATGAGTTTTTCAAAACCTGCGACATCGACACTGAGGCCGCGTTCACGGGCCATTAGTTGCGTGAGGTCGAGCGGGAAGCCCTGTTCATCGTATAAGCGGAAGGCGAGGGCACCGGTGATGGAGCCGCCCGACTTAAGTTTGGCGGCTTCGTCTTCGAAGAGGGCAATTCCTTTATCGAGTGTGCGATTAAACGATTCTTCTTCGGCGCGAATGACGTCGGCCACAATTGTGCGACGGGTGCGGATTTCGGGGAACGTATCGCCCATCGTCTCGGCGAGGACGTCGACGAGTTTGTGGAAGAACCCGCCCTTGAGTCCGAGCGTGCGACCGTAACGCACGGCGCGACGGAGAATGCGGCGCAGCACATAATTGCGGTCGGTGTTGCCGGGTTGAATGCCATCAGCGATGGCAAACGAAAGCGTGCGGATGTGGTCGGCGATGACGCGGAATGCCACGTCGATTTTTTCTTGTTCGTTGGCGCCCGATGAACCCGGTGCTGGCAACGTTGATGCGTATTTCTTGCCCGAGAGCTTCTCGAGTCGACGGAACAGCGGCGTAAAGACATCGCTTTCGTAATTGGAAATCGTGCCCGAGAAGTCTTTGAAATTCTTCGTGCACTGCATGATGCCAGCGACGCGTTCAAAGCCCATACCAGTGTCGACGTGACGTGCGGGTAGTGGTGAGAATGTGCCGTCTGGGTTGGCGTTGAATTGAATGAACACCAAATTCCAAATTTCCATGCAACGTGCGTCGCTACCATTGACGAGTTTGCCCTGCGTGTTGCCTTCGGGTGTGAGGTCGATGTGTAACTCGGTGCACGGACCGCATGGACCGGTGTCGCCCATCATCCAGAAATTATCTTTCTTATTACCGTTCACGATGTGCGCGGCGGGGTCGAGTCCGGCCGCGCGGAATTTCTCAGCCCACGCATCCCATGCTTCTTGGTCGAACTCGGAGGGGTCGCCCTTGGTTTTATCTGGCGAGTAAACGGTCGCGTAGATTCGGTTTTTTGGGAATCTCCAAACTTCTGTAATTAATTCCCACGCGTAATCGATGGCCTCGCGTTTAAAATAATCTCCGAACGACCAATTACCGAGCATTTCAAAAAATGTGTGGTGGTAGGTATCGAGACCCACGTCTTCGAGGTCATTATGTTTACCGCCGGCACGAATGCATTTCTGTGTGTCCGCAGCGCGACCGGGGGTATAGGGGCACTTGGCCTGTCCGAGGAAGATCGGCACGAACTGATTCATCCCCGCGTTCGTGAACAACAGATTCGGCGAGTCGGGCATCAAGCTCGACGACTGCACGATCGAGTGTTGCTTGGACTTAAAGAAGTCGAGGTAGGATTGGCGGACTTGCGCGGAATTCATGAACAGAAAAGGTAGGGTTACTTTTAACCCCCTAACGGGACAAAAGGGAAGGCAGAACCGTGGGACCGCCGAACGCCGCCGCCGTGCCTTGCGGGCTGTTCCTATGGCTGACTGATATCGATCTCAGGTTTCGTATTCCAACGCTGCTTGTAGCCCGCTGGGGCCTCAATGCGTGTGCGGAATAGCACCGTATTATCCAGGTCGAGGTCATCGGACCAAATAAACTGCGCGCCCTTAAAGTCGGCCTGGTAGTATGGCTCCTTCGGATTGACGCGTTCCTCGGTGTATTCGGTGGCGTTGGCCCAATCGTGATCATCGAAGTCCACAGCAAACCAATTGGCGGGCAGGGCGGTGTGTGCAACGGTGGGATGAGCGACATCGCGATTCAGTGGCCCCTTGAAATAGCACTTCGTTTTCCACTTCGCATTCGTCACGGTGCCGTCTGAAAATTTTAAGATGAAGCCACCATCGCCGATGTGGTTGCCGTATTCGAGTCCGGTTTGCGCATTCGCATTGTCCCTTGCCATCACGGCAATCGTCATTGGGTACTCAGGCAAGATATCGACCGTGACTACATTGTGCGGCAAGAAATCAATTGGGTCCACAACGCGCTGTTTGCCGTTGATATAAAGGACGAACCAATTGTCGGCGTAGACGTTGAGTTTAATTGTATCCGCCATCGTGGGCTTAACGAGGCCGTCCTGATTTTTGGGACGCGGTGGCTTAGCACCGTCGGCCGCGTAGCCAGCGGATATGCCGATTAATAGCAGGCAGAGAAGAGGAAATCTCATACATCTTTTATAACCCTGCCATCCCCATAAAGTTGACGCTTACTGGTTGTCGGTGCGGAACGGCGACGCGGGCAGCCCTTCGTCGTTAATTAAATTACACTCAGGGTTCGCATCCCAAGCATAGCGTGCAGCCACAGGTACCGGCACTGCGCTTGCGCTCACCACGACTTTGCCATTCACGATCTCAGCATCGGCTGGCACGAACTTCTTATCAGCGCCCGCGATGGTGAAGCCCAGAAGTTTTCCTTCGCGTGCCTTCAGTCCGTCAGCATGCGTGAACGATAAGATAATTTTGCTACCCTGGATTTCATTACCAGCGGGGAGTGGTCCGCTGGTCTCAGGAACTTTCAGGCCGTAAACATCGCCGAGCGCCCAGAGTGCAAAGCGTCGTCCGA
>CAIVVQ010000137.1 GCA_903909465.1 uncultured Opitutia bacterium
CCGGCTGGGGCGGCTGGGCCCTGCAAGCGGTCAAGAATTACGGCTGTCGCGTGACCACGCTCACCATTTCGAAAGCACAATTCGATTTAGCAAACGAACGCATTAAAGCCGCTGGACTCAGCGATAGGATTGAAGTGCGTCTCGAGGATTTTCGCGATCACCGCGGGTCATACGATAAATGCGTTTCAATTGAAATGATGGAAGCCCTCGGCCACCGCTACCTGCCCGACTTCTGTGCGAGCGTGGGTCGATTACTCAAACCCAACGGCATCGCGGCCTTCCAATACATCACCTGTCCCGACAGTAGGTACGAACAATTCCGAAGCGGCGTGGACTTTATTCAGAAACATATTTTCCCTGGATCGCTTTTGCTTTCCATTAATCGCGTCAACCAGCTCATGACTGAACGAGGCGGATTCCAATTGCATCGCCTCGAAGAATTTGGACCGGACTACGCCCGCACGCTCGCGACCTGGTGCAATGCCTTTGAACAAAGATTAGATAAGGTCCGCGCCATGGGCTTCGATGAACGCTTCATTCGTAAGTGGAGACTCTATTTCCGCTACTGCGAAGCCGCATTTGCGCACCGAAACATTGGTGTGGTTCAGGCGGTATACATAAGGCCTAATTGGGTCGAATGAGGTAGGGGCGACACTGCGTGGCGCCCTAATTTACCTCGGGTAGGGCTCGCGCTCCGCGCGAGCCGTTCGCAAATAAATTTATTACAACGTGGGTCTTAGATAAGGGCCGATGACTTAGGAAATTCTGGTTTCGAACGGACGGCGACGGAGCGCCGTCCCTACCCGATACAAAATGCATTGGGTAGGGCCCGCGCTCCGCGCGGGCCGCGGTGAATAAAACACAAAGGGCGCCACGCAGTGTCGCCCCTACCTTCTCCACTTGCGCACCTGTTCTCCGTCCTTACATTTAACTCATGCAACGCCGCCTCCTCATCGCCTACTTCACCGTCGTACTCTTAGCCATGACATGGGTGTCTTGGTATGCTTGTACTGCTCCATCAATCAGTTCACTTCCTGGGTACGCAGGCAAGGGACTCAACGTCATCGGCGGCTACGTCACCGTCTGCTCCGAGCCCTGGGGCCTCGCCACCATGTTCGATGCGTACTTTGGCTTCTTGGCATTCTGGCTCTATGTCGCTTGGTGCGAACGCACCATTGCCGCACGCATCTCTTGGTTCATCGCCCTCATGCTTCTCGGTAACTTCGCCATCGCGGGCTACGCGCTGATCTGTCTCTTCAGTGCCGAAGACGAAGCGGACCTCGGAAAAATTTTCTTCACTCGCAAGTCCGCCTAAATGGGACGTGTCGTTGATTGGTTTAAGCGCAAGGTGCGTGACCCGCTCCTAGCGGAGCTCAAGCAAGGGGCGACGCCGGAAGATTTCGCCGCGGCCACAACCGTGAGCCTCGCGATTGCCGTCAATCCATTCATCGGCACGACGACCATTCTCTGTCTGCTCGCCGGAAAAATCTTTCGCCTCAATCACGTGGTGATGCAGACGATTAATTATTTTTCCTACCCGCTCCAACTCATCCTCATCATCCCCTTCATTCGCCTCGGCGAAAAAGTCACAGGCGCAGAGCCCTTTCCCATTCACCTCGACGACTTAATCGCACAATTCCGCGAATCCATTCCCGATTTCTTTGCTAAATTCGGTATCGCAGGCTGGCATGCCCTCATCGGCTACCTTATTGTGATACCCATCAGCGCTTGGATTTTTAATTTCTTCCTCAAAAATACTTTTCGTAAAATCCTCAAACCCAAAACCCTATGAACAACGAATGGCTTAGTTTAGCTTTTGAATTCTCGCGTGTCCTCACGCTCGCCATCCTCTTCTTCAGCGGGTGCTGGGTCTGGGCGAAGCTACTAAATAATTGGTCCATCGTCGACGCCGCCTGGGCTTACGGATTCGGACTCATCTGCCTGATGTATTATGTGACGTCACCCGAAAAAATGCATTGTGCGACGCTCTTACTCGTCATCGGCGTGGGTGCATGGAGCGTACGACTGGGTTCACACTTAGCGTTTCGTATCTTTGGTCACCTGGATCGTGAAGACGGACGCTACGTTAAGATGCGTCAAGAATGGGGCTCCCAAACGAGCTTCCGTATGTTCCGCTTTTACTTACTGCAAGCCTTCGCCCTCGCCCTGCTCTGCTTGCCACTCATCGCCGCGGTCATCGCACCAGCCACCGACTTTAAGATTAATATCATTAATTGGATTGGCGTCGTCATCCTCGCCCTCGGCGTCATCGGCGAAACCATTTCCGACATTCAACTCACCGAGTTCAAGAAGACGGCAAAGTCGCATGAAGTCTGCGAGGTCGGACTTTGGCGCTGGAGCCGTCACCCCAACTATTTCGGTGAGTGGCTCATCTGGGTCGGCTTCGCGATGCTCAGCTACAACTCCACCTACTTCGGCATCCCGGGATTGGTCTGCGCCGTGATCATGTTCTTGCTACTCACGCGCGTCACCGGCGTGCCCCTCACCGAAACCCACCTATTACTTTCAAAGGGCGCCGCCTATCGCGATTATCAAAGTCGAGTCCCTGCTTTCTGGCCCAAGCCACCGCGCAATTAATTGCACGCCACTGTTGCGGGATTTCGTTTTTGATTCACTCTGCGAGCGTGGCCCTCCTCGATACTCTACTCGGTAAAAATATTTTGCCCGACAGCGTGATTCGCTGGGGCATCCGTCGCCTGCTTCGCCAACGCATCAAAGATGAGCGCGCCGATAGCGAAACGGCGCGCATAGAGAACGTTCGTAAATTTTCGCAAGCCCTTCGCACCTTCCCCGTCGCAGTCGAAACCAAGGCAGCCAACGACCAACACTACGAAGTACCCGCCGCATTTTATAAACTCTGCCTCGGACCACGCTTAAAATATTCCTCCTGCTTCTACGAACGCGGCGATGAATCCATCGGGCAAGCCGAAGAGACCATGCTCGCGCTCACCAGTCAGCGTGCCGAATTAAAAGACGGACAAGACATACTGGAGCTCGGTTGCGGCTGGGGCTCGCTCACCCTTTGGATGGCTGAGAAATACCCCAACGCCCGTATCACCGGTGTTTCTAATTCCGCTTCGCAACGCGCCCACATTGAAGG
>CAIVVQ010000138.1 GCA_903909465.1 uncultured Opitutia bacterium
GCCACCCGTCCTCCGACGCGTCGGACCCAACTCCAATCATAGTTTCCGTGGCTTCGCCTACGATGGCAATGACAGCACCCTACTCTCGCTGCATCCTAACACACTGAACTGGATTCCATCCCTCGCTCAAAGTTGGGCCGTTTCCGACGACGGTCTGACTGTTTACTTTAAACTCAACCCAGCCGCCCGCTTCACCGACGGGCAATCTGTGCGGGCCGACGACTACCTGTATACTTTTTATTTCCATCAATCTCCCTGGATTAATGCGCCGTGGTACAATGACTTCTACTCCAAGGAATTCGCAGGTATCACGAAGTTCGACGAACTCACCATCGCCATTCACCTGCCCAATAAAAAGCCCGACCCCCTTTACCTTTGCGGCGGACTGCACCCCAGC
This sequence comes from uncultured Opitutia bacterium, assembly GCA_903909465.1. Lineage (GTDB taxonomy): Bacteria > Verrucomicrobiota > Verrucomicrobiia > Opitutales > UBA953 > UBA953. The sequence continues at coordinate 398 of CAIVVQ010000138.1, forward strand.
CCCCGTCAATTTTATAAAGATTTCGATTCTGAATATTGCCGAAAGTATTCCGAGAAATTCGAGCCGACCACCGGAGCCTACACGATTACACCCGAAGGTTTCGTTCGCGGCCAACGCATCACCCTGCAGCGCATCCCGCATTGGTGGGGCGACGACGAGCGTTACACGGCACACCGCTTCAACGTCGACGCCATTCATTTCAAAGTCATCCGCGAAATGGACAAGGCCTACCAAATATTTCAGCAAGGCGAACTGGACCTATTCTTTATGGGCCTGCCCAAATTCTGGTACGGCACCAATGATGCCGACGCTTATCAGGCAGGTTTCCTGAAAAAGGCTCGCTTCTTCAACGATGTGCCTCGTCCACCCTTCGGACTCTACATCAACACACTCAAACCGGTGCTCGATGACGTGAACGTACGCATCGGCCTCCAACACGCGACGGATTTTCAACGGGTCATCGACACTTTTTATCGCGGCGACTACGAGCGCTTAAATCAATTCTGCCAAGGCTACGGCGTCTACACCAACCCCGCCATTAAGGCTCGCCGCTTTGATCCTGCCGCCGCACGCACCGCCTTCGCTCAAGCGGGTTTCACCGTTAACGGAGAAGACGGCGTGCTTCGTCGAGCCGACGGCACCCGACTTTCGTTCCGACTCACGATGGACGATTCGGAACGTCGCAAATTCCTCCCCACCCTCATCGAGTCCGCCTTGCGCTGCGGCGTCGAACTCCGACCGGAAATTCTGGAGAGCACGACGATGTACCGCAAGGTCATGGAGAAAAATCATGAACTCTGCTTCTGGGCCTGGAGCGCTTCCGGACTGCAACCTGAACTCTGGCAATCACACCACGGCGCCAATGCCGTCGATAAACTACCCGATGGCTCATTCGTCGCCAAACGTCAGACCAATAATATTACGGGTACCAACATCCCTGAGCTCTCCAACTTGATTGATCGTTTTCGGGTTTCGACCGACCAATCGGAAATGATTCAATTAACCTTCCGCGCTCAACAACTCCTGCATGATGAGGCCAGTTTTATTCCTGGTTTCTGCGTGCCCAGTTATCGCCTTGGACATTGGAGCTGGTTGAAATGGCCGGCTGATTTCGATGTTCGCACGAGCGACGAGCCACTGGGCGGCGGACTTTTCTGGATTGATCCAATCGAAAAGAAACGGGTGCAAAAGATTCTCTCGCAACCGCAATGGTTTAAATCCCTGCCTGAGGCAGAAAAGTCGGCCCCATCGACCCTCATCCTCGATCAGTGGCGCACCGAATAATCGCTTCTGCCTTCCCTCTTAGCCCACAACCAACTAAACACCATCCGTGTCGCCCCTCCTTCAAGTCAACTCGCTCCGCGTGACCTTTCGCGCCAACGACCAAGACACCGTTGCAGTTAAGGGCATCAGCTTTTCATTGAACAAAGGTGAAATCCTCGCCGTTGTCGGCGAATCAGGCTCCGGAAAATCCGTCTCCGCCCTCGCACTCACCGGCCTCTTACCCCCATCGCCCATCTGTAAGGTCGAAGGACAAATCCAGCTCGATGGAGTCGACCTCTTAAAACTCTCCGAAGACGAACTGACTAAAATTCGTGGCAAACAAATCGCCTACGTCTTTCAAGACCCTGGCACCTCACTCAACCCCGTCTATTCGGTCGGCTTTCAAATTGCTGAAGCTGTTCAAATCCACCGCCCCGAAGTTAAAGACATTAACACCGCCGTCATTCAAGCCCTGCAAGAGGTACACATTCAAGACGCCGCGAAAGTCGCCCAACAATACCCGCACGAACTTTCGGGCGGCATGCAACAGCGCGTGATGATCGCCATGGCCCTCGCCTGCAATCCACGCATCCTCGTAGCCGACGAGCCGACGACTGCGCTCGATGTCACCATCCAAAAAGAAATCATGGAATTACTCGGTCGTATCCGCCGCGATCGCAACATGAGCATCCTTCTCATCACTCATAATTTTGGAATTGTCGCCCACTTCGCCGATCGCGTGCAAGTGATGCGTCACGGAGTGATCGTTGAGTCGGGAGCCACGGAACAAGTCATGTCCCAGCCCTCCGACCCATATACTAAAGGACTCATCGCGTGCATCCCGCGACTCGGCCAACGCCGTACCCGACTCACCACGCTCAGCGACGAACTCGCACAATCCTCATGAGCACTGCCGAAGTTCTTCTCGAAGTACAAAACCTCTCGGTCCACTACCCGAGTCGGTCCATTGGCTTATTCAAATCCAGTCCGCCCAAACGCGCCGTCGATGATATTTCATTTTCCGTTCGTCGCGGACAAACCGTTGGACTTGTCGGCGAATCGGGCTCAGGAAAAAGTACCACCGGCAAAGCGATTATCAAACTCGCCCCGCTAACGGCCGGGAAAATTATTTATCGCGGACAAGAAATCGGCGCCCTCAGCAATCGCGACTTCCTCCCCTGGAGGAAAAAAATCCAGATGATTTTTCAGGATCCGTACAATTCACTCGATCCCCGTTGTGATGTTCTGAGTATTTTATCTGAGCCGCTGGAAATTCACTTTCCGCAATTGTCCGCCCGTGAGCGAGAGGCCCGCTGTGTCGAGTTACTTAAAAGTGTAAAACTCCCAGCGGATTACCTGCGCCGTTACCCACACGAATTCTCCGGCGGTCAGCGTCAACGCATCGGTATCGCCCGCGCCCTCGCCGTTGAACCTGAGCTCATCATTTGCGATGAACCCGTTTCGGCGCTCGACGTATCCGTCCAAGCCGAAGTCGTTAACCTCCTGCAAGACCTACAGGCCCAACTCGGCCTCACCTACCTCTTCATTGCACACGATCTCGCCGTCGTCGAACACGTCAGCGACCAAATTCTCGTTATGTCGCAAGGGAAGATTGTTGAATCGGGCACGCCGACCGACATCCTCAAGAACCCACAGCACCCCTACACGAAGACCTTGTTGGCTGCCGTGCCTCGATTTTAATATATATTATGAGTTCATCCATTCGCCCTAAGCTCGACTCCACCACCCTCATCATGGGTTGGCTTATCATCGGCATGGCCGCCCTCACCACCTGGGATCAATGGGCCATCTGGAGCACCAAAGACGACTACGGCTTCGGTTACCTGGTTCCTTTTTTCTCGGCCTACGTTCTCTACGATCGCTGGGACACGCTCCGCCCATACTTCACCGGCGAACGAACGCACGTCAGCGCGCCCAGCGCTAAATGGTTTCTTAAAGCGGTCACGCTGGTAGGGTTCATTTCTTTTCTTACCTTCATCGGTGGCGGTGCCACACGTGCCATCTTTGGTACGGGCGCCCTTCCGACGCTCGCTATCGCGTTTGGACTTGTCGGCACAATTTTGAGTTTCGTCTTTCTCTCCGTCAAAGGCCCAGAAAATTCTCAACCCGCCTCACACGCACGCTGGGCGGCTCTTGGTTTAGTTTTATTCCCCGCCGGAGTCTGGATTATCTCGGGTCCGTTTCTTTACTTAGTGGATAATCAAATCAAAGGGCAGCTCCTCACCAACGTCGTTGAAATAGTTTCAGGTATCCTGCGCGTATCCGGCGAGACCATCCAAACCAGCGGCAACACCATTGTCTTTGCCAACAACGACTCGGTTGGCATCGCCGATGCCTGTTCAGGAATTCGCTCACTCTCGGCGTGTGTATTCGTTGGCGCCTTTCTTGGTGCCATTTTTGTCGAAGGCACCTTCCCAGGAATTCTCATTCGTCGCGTCTTGATGATTTTCCTATCGGGCTTTGCCGCCATCGTGCTCAACATTATCCGCAATACTTACCTTGCATTCTACGCCTTAAACAATGGGTCAAAAGCACTAGATAAAGATTTCTGGGGTATCGAACACGGCGGTACAGGTGTTTCCGGGTTAGGCACCGTGCATGATTTTGCTGGTAACGCCTCTATGTTTCTTGCTTTCGTGATTTTGATTGCCTGTGTCCCCTTGGTTAATCGCCTTGGACGCAGCACGCCAATCAACTGAACGAATTCATGAAGATCCTGCACATCACTCCCGAGCTCGCCCCATGGTCGAAGGCAGGCGGATTGGGAGATGCAGCCGCAGGTTTGGTTAAAGCCATCGCCGCCGAAGGTCACGACGTGCGTATCGTCACTCCGCTTTACGGCTCAGTACCCGATCGCGAAAAGATGACCACACTCATCGAAGCGCTTAAAGTCGGCGTGAGCAGTGATGCGGCAAAGGCCACCTGTCGCGTACTGCAACTCAATGTCGCTCCACGCTGCGAGGCCTGGTTCGTTGAGCACGCAGAATATTACGGCGCCCGCGAAGTCTACCCTGCCCGCGAAGACACTGCCGAACGCGCCGCTTACTTTGGTCGCGCCGCCCTTGATGCCTGCTTAGCCACCGGATGGATTCCCGATGTCATCCACTGTCATGACTGGACGACTGGCCTCGTGCCCGTATTACTGAATACGCATTTTAAAAAATCCGCACTCGGTCGTGCCGCTTCGGTTCTCACCATTCACAACCTGCAGCACCAGGGTCTTCTCAGCCATCGCATCCTCGCCTTCCTCAAATTACCCGAATCACTCTTCACTGCCGACCAGCTCGAGTGCTTCGGTGGCGTGAATTTCCTCAAAGGTGGCATACTACACGCAACCCGCGTGACCACTGTCAGCCCCACCTACGCCGAGGAAATTCAAACCGCCGAACACGGTTTCGGACTCGACGATGTGGTGCGCCGTCGCAGCCAAGACCTCGACGGCATCCTGAATGGCGTCGACCGCGATGAATGGGACCCATCGACCGATCCACACATTGCCAAAAAATTCTCAGTTAAAGACGTAAAAGGTAAGGCCGACTGTAAGCTCGATCTGCAAAAACAGTTAAACCTTAAGCTCGACCCCACTATTGCACTTATTGGCGTGGTTTCACGCCTATGGGATCAAAAGGGGCTCGACCTCGCCATTGGTGTCCTCCCGAAATTTTTGCGCACTGGTAAAATCCAATTCGTCCTCCTCGGCAGCGGAGACGCCGCACTTGAAAATGGTTTCAAGAAAATCGCCGAAGACTTTCCGCACGCGGCCGCCGTACGCATTGGTTATGACAATGGATTATCGCACCGCATTGAAGCTGGCGCTGATTTCTTTTTAATGCCCAGTCGCTTTGAGCCGTGCGGACTGAATCAATTATACTCCATGACGTATGGAACAATTCCGATTGTGCGCGCAACGGGTGGATTAGCCGACACCGTAACACCCTGGAGTGCAGGATCAAAAAGTGGAACGGGAATTGTTTTTAATCACGCCGACACTCCCGCCATTGAATGGGCAATCAGTCAGGCCGTAGAATTATTCCATCTGCCAAAAGAATTCTCTGCTGTGAAAATAAATGGTATGAAAACATCCTTCACTTGGAAAGATGCGGCGGATTTATACGTTAAAGTTTATAAGAAATCGCTTATTTCGGCATAATAATTGGGGTTTATGGGTACTTTTAGCCCATCGAGCTGAAATTTAATCAATGTTATTAGGGGTTTGTTTGAAATTAAACGCATAATAATTTCGAGTAGACATTGGCACAAAGATAGTTACCTACGAAAACGCTTATGAAACATATCGCATCCATCACAACCCTCACCCTCGTAGCTGCTGCCGGCTTTGCCGACGCTGCTGCTCCTGCTGCTGCCCCTGCTTCTGCATGGTCACAGTCGGCTAACCTCGCGCTCACCAGCAATTACGTCTGGCGTGGCGTCACCCAAACCGCCAATCACATGGCAGTTCAAGGTGGCTTTGATATCGCCAACACTTCTGGCATTTCTGCTGGAGTATGGGCGTCAAATGTTAACCAAAACGCAGAAGATGGCAACAACCTCGAAGTAGACCTCTACGCTAACTACGGCTTCAAAGTAGCGGGTATCGACGCTTCGGTTGGTTACATCGCGTATGTTTACCAAGGTAACTCATCTGCTAACTTCAGCGAAGTAAATGTTGCTGCCACCGTTGCTGGTATCACTGGAAAAGTTTCCAAGAATATCACAGCTGGTAACGACTACTACTACGAACTCGCTTATAACTACAACGTTCCTGCAGTTAAGGATCTCGTTCTCGGCCTTCACTACGGTTGGGCTGACAGGGATTCGACCACCAAGGACTATTCAATTGGCCTCACCTACCCTGTACTCGGTTTCTCCGGAAACGTAACGTACTCGAACGGCAGCAGCTCAATCGATAAAATCACGGCGGTTACCCTGAAGAAGACCTTCTAAGGTCTGACTCAGTAAAATCATAGCTAAGGGGCGTTCTCGGATAGGAGAACGCCCCTTTTCTTTTGTTAGGTTGAAACTTGGCCAATTCAGGCAATCTTGAGTCCTCGATGATCGAGTCCGCCCGCAAACCCGAATGGCTCCGCGCCCAGCTTCCTAACGGACCGGACTATCTGGAGACGCGTAAAAACGTCGACGAGCATAAACTCCACACGGTCTGCCAATCCGCCCAATGCCCCAACCTCGGCGAGTGTTGGTCACGCGGCACAGCCACCGTGATGATCCTCGGTAACGTCTGCACCCGCTCCTGCACTTTCTGCGCCGTACTCTCTGGTCGCCCCAGCGAACTCGACCTCGGTGAACCCGCCCGCGTCGCCGAATCCATCGCGCAAATGAAACTGCGACACGTGGTCATCACCTCCGTGGCCCGCGACGACCTCAAAGACGGCGGCGCCTCCGTTTGGGCCGCCACCATACGCGCCACGCGCCACCGCAACCCAACTACGACCGTTGAAGTTCTTCCCGCCGATTTTCGTGGCGAACAGGTTCACCTCGATACGCTACTCGACGCCCAACCCGATATATTAAATCACAACCTCGAGACCGTCGAACGCCTCCAACGTCCCGTACGTAAGACCGCACGCTACGACCGTTCCTTCTGGGTCCTCAAACACTCCAAGTCGCGTGGCTTCATCACCAAGACGGGCCTCATGCTTGGCATCGGTGAACGCAAAGAAGAAGTCGCCCAACTCTTAAAAGATATCGCCGCCGCTGGCGTCGATATCGTTACGATCGGACAGTACCTTTCACCCAGCAAGGAACACGCCCCGATTGATCGCTGGGTTCACCCCGATGAATTCTCCGAATGGAAAGCCTTTGGCCTCGCCCAAGGCATCAAGCATATCGAGTCGGGTCCGCTGGTTCGCTCCTCTTACAAGGCCGATGAACAGGTCGTAAAATTCAACCTGCTCGAACGTCGCAAGACACGCTCCGCTTAAACCGTGCACGGACTGCCACCTGTCGATTTTCGTGCCGAGCTCAACGATGAGCAATACGCCGCAGTGACCTCACCGCGCGGACCCGCCCTCGTGCTCGCGGGCGCTGGCTCCGGCAAAACCCGTACCCTCACCTACCGCGTTGCTTGGTTACTCCATCAAGGTGCTAAGCCTTGGGACATTCTCCTACTTACTTTCACTAATAAATCCGCCAAGGAAATGCTCGAGCGGGTCGAGGACCTCACCGGCATTCCGCGCGGTCAGTTCTGGGGTGGGACGTTTCACTCCATCGGACAACGCATCATTCGCCGCAACGCGGTCGATGCCGGACGAAACCCCGACTTCACCATCCTCGACCAAAAGGAATCGGAACAATTATTTTCAGAAATCATCAAGCAATCCGACGGGGCTTTTATTAAAGATAAGACCAACCCTAAGGCCCCCGTCATTCTCGATGCGTATTCACATTCTCGCAATACCCTGCGCCCAATGGCCGATGTATTTGCCGAGCGACTCGACTGGATGAAAGGCGGACCAGAAAAATTAGTCGGTTTCTGCAATGCTTACGAGGCCGCCAAAAAAGAGCGTAATGTTTGTGACTTCGACGACCTACTCGTACTTTGGTTAAACCTTCTGGAAAATAATCCCACCATCCTCGAGCACTACCGCCGTCGCTTTCAGCACTTACTCGTCGACGAGTTTCAAGATACCAATCGACTGCAGAGTCGCATCATCGACCTGCTCGCTTCCGAGCACCAAATCATGGCCGTCGGCGACGACGCACAGTGCATCTACACCTGGCGCGGAGCCGATTGGGAAAACATCGTCGCCTTCCCACAGCGCCACCCCGGAACACAGATTCACAGCATCGATACTAATTACCGATCGACGCCGGAAATCCTCGCCTTTGCTAACGAAATCCTCGCCCACCGACCCAAGGTCGAAGGCTTTGACCGTCGACTCAAGGCCGTACGCCACAGGGGTATTCCTCCCACCGTCTTCACCGTCGGCGATACATCTCAGCAGGCCAAATTAGTCGGACGAAAAATTCTCCAACTGCACAATGAAGGACACGCCCTCGCGGACATTCACATTTTATATCGGGCCCACTATCAATCGCTCGAACTACAAATGGAACTCAATGCATTGGGTATTCCGTTTGTAATCACCAGTGGACATAAATTCTTCGACCTCATTCATGTTAAGGATGTCCTCGCGCACTTACGTGTCATCCACAACCCGCAGGATTATGTCGCACTCTCCCGTTTACTTTGTCTGCTCCCAAAAATCGGTCCCGTCGCTGCGGATAAAATCACCAAAGCTGCGCAAGCGGTAGCTGCGAGTGAAGGCCGTGGTATGATTCGTGCCCTGCGTCATCCATCGGTTCTGCAAAAGGTCACCGAAGTCGCTAAAGATGATTTCAACGACCTCACCATCACACTCGAGGATATGCTAGAAGGCATTGAAAATGCTAAGAAAAAGCCAGTTGCCGTTGCTCCATCGTCCGACCTCTTCACGGCGGCCCGTGAAAAACATGAAGAAAAAATTTCACGGACCCCAGCCGAAACCGTCCGCGTCTGCATTGAGGGTTGGTACGGCTCGCACATCAAAACCCTTTTCCCGGATTGGAAAGATCGTGAGCAAGACCTCACTGGACTCATCGGGTTTGCCGCTAAGTTCGAAGACCTCGGTGACCTCGTTGCCCAAGTTGTTTTACTTAACGGCGAATCATCCGATAAAAAACCGGAGCCCGATCAGGACATGCTTCGCCTCACGACGATTCACCAATCCAAGGGACTCGAGTTCCCGGTCGTCTTCTTGCTCGGCGTCGCGGACGGACTTCTCCCCCTCACCCGTGCCATCGACGAGGGCGATGTCGAAGAGGAACGTCGCCTGTTCTACGTGGCCTGCACACGTGCCGAAAACATTCTCTACCTCTTCGCCCCTCGGTTCGCCATATCGGGCGAAGGCTACCGTCCGCTCGACCCCTGTCGTTTCCTTGAGGAAATGAGCCCCGACTGCTTTGAATTGGCGGATTACGCTCACCGTCGGCTCTAAAATCGGCCCTATGACAGTCGGATTTGGCTAGTGGCTTGCCATTGCCAAGGGCGTGCATTTATGACTCAAATCCTCCTTTAACACACTTCCTATGCCTAAGGTACTTGTTGCTGATAAAATTTCTGCCACCGGGGTCGCCCTCCTCAAAGCCCAGTCGGGCTACGAGGTCGTCGAAGCCTATGGCTCGACCCCTGAGAAGGTACTGTCGCTCGTTGCCGACGTGCATGCGATTTTGGTTCGTTCCGAAACCCAAATCACCCGCGAAGTTTTAGCCGCGGCCAAGAAGCTCGTCTGCGTCGGTCGCGCTGGCGTAGGCGTCGACAATATCGATGTCGATGCTGCCACCGAACACGGTGTCATCGTGATGAACACCCCCTCGGGCAATACCGTTGCCACTGCGGAACTCACTTTCTCGCACCTCCTCTCCCTTGCCCGCCCCGTACCCGAGGCCGTGCAATCCATGCGCGAAGGTAAGTGGGATCGCAAAACCCTTTCAGGTACCGAACTTTTTGGCAAAAACCTCGGTATTCTCGGCCTCGGCCGCATCGGTGCTGAAGTCGGAAAACGCGCCAACGCTTTCGGCATGAAAGTTTTGGCTTATGATCCTTACCTAACCGAAGCCCGCGCCAAATCACTCGGCGTCACCATGGCGACCCTCGATGAGATTTTTGCTTTAGCTGATTACATCACCGTCCACATGCCCCTCACGCCTCAAACCGAAGGCATGGTCAACGCCGCTTCTTTTGCAAAAATGAAGAAGGGTGTAAAAATTGTTAACTGTGCACGTGGTGGTATTGTCGATGAAGCTGCCCTCGCTGCCGCTTTACAATCGGGTCAATGCGGTGGCTGCGGTTTCGACGTCTTCGTCGAAGAACCTTTAGCCAAAGACCACGTTCTACGCACCTTACCTAAGGCTCACCTCTCGCCGCACCTCGGTGCGTCAACGGCTGAAGCTCAGGAAAACGTCGGCGTCGAAGTCGCTGAGGCGGCCATCGCTGTACTCAATGGTGGATCGCCTGCAAACGCAGTTAACCTTCCTTCGGTTGATTCACAAACGCTCACTCAGATTCGTCCCTTCCTTTCGCTCGCCGAAAAGCTCGGTGCAATCGTTCGTCAACTCGCTAGCACTGGACGAATCGAATCACTCCGCCTCACCACCTTTGGCACCGGTTCGGAACAAGGTTCAGGTGCAATCGCTCGCTCCATTCAACGCGGCTACCTTCGCGGTATCGTCGAAGGCGTGAACGACGTGAATGCGCCAAGCAAGCTCAAGGCCCTCGGCGTTGAAGTACAATCGATTCGTTCATCTGCTGAAGCCGATTACAAAGAACTCATTCTCGTGGAAGCATTGCTCGCAGGCGGAAAGTCCGTCTCCATCGCAGGCACCGTCTTAGGCAAAGCTCAATCCCCGCGCATCGTTTCGGTCAACGGCCGCACCTTGGAATTTGTCCCCGAAGGCAAATTGCTCTTCATCGAAAACCAAGATCAGCCCGGCATCATCGGCGCACTCGGCACCCTGCTTTCTAAAGAAAAAGTGAATATCGCCAATATGGCCCTCAGCCGCACGGGCGGTAAGAATGCTTTAGCCGTCTATCAACTCGATACTGCCCCTGGTGCCAACGCCCTCGCTGAAATCCTACGCAATCCTGCGATTGTGAGTGCTCAGCTGGTCGACGCCTAAGCATCATGACCACTGTCCTAGCAATCGCCATTTGCTTCCTGCTGGGATACCTCATCGGCTCGTTCAACTTTGCGGTCGTCATCGCTCGCACACAGGGCGTCGATATTCTTAATGAGGGTTCTAAAAATCCGGGTGCGACCAATGTAAAGCGTGTGCTGGGAAAAACCATGGGGAACCTCGTCTTCGCTTTTGACACTTTAAAAGGCGCAGCGGGAACCTTCGTGCCGTTCTTCTTCATTTGGCAGATTAATCTGAACTTCGTTGAGCTTAATCAGACATTTGAAGGCGCATGGGGGAACTCAATCAACCTGCTCGTAGCTGGCTTTGCCGGAACAATCGTGGGGCACTGCTTCTCCATCTTTCTAAAATTTAAAGGCGGCAAGGGTGTGGCCTCAACTATCGGCGGCCTCCTGATTATCATGCCCTACCCGATCATCGTCGGCGCGATCATTTGGGTCATTGCGTTTAAAGTCACCCGCTACGTTTCGGTCGCCTCCATGGCCCTCGGGCTTTCCCTGCCCCTTTCGTGCTACATCAGTACCAAACTTTTCACGAACCTCGGCTACGGCATCGGACACGTCGGCTTCGCCGTTGTCATTGCGATATTTAACCTCTGGACTCACCGCGCCAACATTCAACGTCTACGCGATGGCACCGAGAATCGCTTCGGCGAAAAATCCAAAAATTTATGACCGCCCCACGCACCATCGGTATTGGCATCCTAGGACTCGGCACTGTCGGACAAGGCGTCTGGAAACACTTATCAGATAAAAAGACCGACCTCGAATCGCGCCTCGGTGTTAAACTCGACCTACGGAAAGTTGCCGTCCGCGACCTCAAGAAGAAACGCGGTGTTAAAATTCCCAAGAGTAAAATCACCAAGAACCCCTTCGAGGTCATTGATGATCCTGCAGTTCATGTGGTTTGTGAATTAATCGGCGGCACCACTAAGGCCCGCGAGTTCACCCTACGCGCCCTCAAACTCGGCAAGGTCGTTGTCTCCGCCAATAAAGCGCTCCTCTGCGAACACGGCCCTGAAATCTTTGATGCAGTCCGCAAACACGGCGGACAATTCCTCTTCGAAGCCAGCGTCGCCGGCGGCATACCCATCATCAAGGCCATCCGTGAGGGACTCGCTGCGAATCGCTTCGAGCTCATCGTCGGCATTCTCAACGGAACCTGTAATCATATTTTAACCCGTATGGGTGAAGACGGTCTCACCTTTGCCGACGCCCTCAAAGAAGCTCAGGAATTGGGTTACGCGGAAGCCGATCCCACCCTCGACATCGATGGCATCGACGTCTGGCACAAGGCCTCGATTCTCGCCTGGCTCGCTCACGGCAAGTGGGCTCCACGCAAGCAGACCCTTGTCGAAGGCATCCGTAATATTGGACCGGCCGATATCGACTTCGCTCGTCGCTTTGGTTTCGCCTTGAAGCACCTCGCGGTGATTCGTCGTGAATTCAAAAAAGGTTGGATGACACTCGGTGTCTACCCTGCGCTCGTGCCTAACCGCGACATCCTCGCGCGCGTTTCAGGCGTCAACAATGGCATTACCCTCCGTGGCGATGTCGTCGGCGCCACCACCCTCGCCGGTCGCGGTGCCGGTGGCGATGCCACCGCCTCGGCCGTCATTGGTGACATCGTGGATGCGATTGCCGCACTGGTTAACAGCGCGCCCACTCTTTCGGGAGACAATTTAGCAAAGCGTGAAAAACAAGGTAAGGCCATTCGCATGGCTGACCTCGACGAAATCATTTCTCCATTTTACCTGCGTCTCTCGTTGCTGGATAAAGCCGGCGTCTCCGAAGGCGTCTATCGCATCTTCTCCAAACATAAAGTTTCTATCGCGCGCGTGATTCAATACGAACACCCGCACAAAGGTCGCGGCACCGTCACCCTCTCCACTTACCCCGTCAGCGAACGCAAGATGGGTGCGGTCTTGAAAGAACTTCGCCAACTGAAGACGGTTCTTGAAGAGCCATTCATCCTTCGCATCTTTTCGCCCGAAGCTTAATTTCGAAGATGGCACTTATTGTTCAGAAATACGGCGGTACATCCGTCGGCAGCGTGGATCGCATCCAGAACGTTGCCGCAAAGATCAAAGAACAATGGTCAAAGGGGAATCGCATGGTGGTGGTCGTGTCGGCGCGCAGTGGCGTAACGAATGACTTAATTGCACGAGCCAAAGCACTCATGCCTTTACCTGATGAACGCGAGCTCGACGTTTTAATGGCCGTGGGCGAACAAGAAACCATCGCCCTCACCGTTATGGCGTTACACGCCATCGGCGTTCCCGCCGTGTCACGCACCGGCGCACAGGCTGGTATTTTCACAGATAGCGTTCACACCCGCTCTCGCATCACGCAAATCACCGGCGGCGATTTGAATGCCCGACTTGAAGAAGGAAAAGTTGTAGTCGTTGCTGGCTTCCAAGGTGTCACTCAAGACGGTGAAGTCACCACCCTCGGTCGTGGCGGCTCCGACCTCACTGCCATTGCCGTCGCTGCCTCCATCAAGGCCGACCTCTGTCAGATTTTCACCGACGTGGATGGCGTTTACACCGCAGACCCTCGCATCGTACTGAACGCTAAAAAGCTATCAGAATTATCCTACGAAGAAATGTTGGAACTCGCCTCGAGCGGCTCCAAGGTCATGCAATCTCGCTCCGTCGAATTTGCCCAAAAAAATAACGTACCCTTCGAAGTTCGCTCCTCATTTAACGACCAACCCGGAACCATCGTGAAAGCCATCACCAAAACCCTTGAAGACGCCGCCATCGCCGGCGTTGCACTCGACCGACTCCAGACGCGAGTCACCGTCAATGACCTGCCCGACAACCCACAGGCC
>CAIVVQ010000139.1 GCA_903909465.1 uncultured Opitutia bacterium
AAGGAACAGCTGCTCGACGGCATGGACCTCGAGCGCGAGAAGGGCATCACAATCAAGTGCCACCCGGTGACGATGAATTTCACGGCACCCGATGGTAAGCAGTACATTTTAAATCTCATCGATACTCCCGGGCACGTCGACTTCGCCTACGAAGTTTCGCGTTCACTCGCTGCATGTGAAGGCGCAGTCTTGCTGATTGATGCGTCACAAGGCGTCGAAGCTCAGACCGTGGCGAATGCGACTTTGGCCATGCAACAAGGCCTCGAAATCGTACCGGTGATTAACAAGGTCGACCTCCCAAGCGCCCGCCCCGAAGAGGCCCGCCGTCAGGTCGAAGATATTTTAACCAGTCCCGCCCAAGACGCCGTCTTGGCTTCTGGAAAATCAGGCATCGGTATCGACGATATTTTTGCGGCCATCATCAAACGCGTGCCGCCGCCCCGCTGGTCCGAATACCCACAACACCGTGCACTGGTTTTCGATTCTATTTTCGATTCTTATAAAGGCGTGATCAGTTACGTGCGCGTTTTTTCGGGCACGTTCAAGGTCGGACAAACCATCGAGCTCATGTCCAATGGCGTGCGCTCCGTGATTAAAGAGGTCGGCATTTTCTGCCCTAAGATGAAACCGCAGTCCGAACTCGGACCTGGTACCGTGGGTTACATCGTCATCAACATTCGCGAAGTCGCCGACGCCAAAGTCGGTGACACGATTACTTTAGCCGCCGATCCCGCCAAGGAGCCTGTACCCGGCTTTAAAGAAGTCCGCCCCATGGTCTTCAGCGGCATCTATCCTTTAGACACAGCTGATTACGAGAAACTCAAAACGTCGTTGGCTAAACTGGCGATTAACGATGCCTCGCTCACTTATACCGCCGAGAGTTCCACCGCACTAGGCTTTGGCTTCCGCTGCGGTTTCTTAGGCTTATTGCACATGGAAATCGTGCAAGAGCGTCTGCGCCGTGAATACGATTTAGATATTCTTTCGACCTACCCATCGGTGGTTTATAAAGTTTATACAACCGACGGCGTGGAACACATCATGGATAACCCCGTGGTGATGCCTGATCCTTCAGCGATCGAGCACATCGAAGAGCCAACCATTCGTGCCCACATTCACATTCCTGGAACATCGATTGGCGACATGCTCGCGTTGATCCAAGAGAAACGCGGTGTTTGCGAAAAGACCGAAACCATCGATGCCGATCGCGTCGTCTTGGTCTGCCTCTTGCCGCTCAACGAAATCTTGGTCGACTTCAATGACCGCCTGAAATCCATCACCCGCGGTTACGGTTCGATGGACTATGAACTCGGCGAATACGTGACTTCCGATCTGGTGAAAATGGATATCCGCGTGAACGAAGAGCCAGTCGACGCGTTCTCTTCCATTGTCCACGCCAGCAAAGCGGAAGGCCGCGGACGCGCCCTCTGCGAAAAGCTTAAAGAACTCCTGCCTCGCCAACTCTTCAAAGTCGCCATCCAAGCCGCTGTCGGCTCCAAGGTGATTGCCCGCGAAACCATTGGGTCCGTCGGTAAGGACGTGACTGCAAAGTGTTACGGTGGTGACATTTCCCGTAAGCGTAAGCTTTTGGATAAGCAGAAAGAGGGTAAAAAGCGCATGAAACAAATCGGGAAAGTCGATATCCCTCAGGAAGCGTTTATTAAGATTCTTAAGAACGAAGGTTAATTGCCCTTGGGCGATTTCTATTCTTTCCAGTTGGTCGGACTCTGCTAATTCTCTGTCTACCTCGTTGTATGCTTCATTTTATTTCTAAAAAGCACGCCCTGATAAAAGCAGCTAAGAATGTTTTGCACGGTGCTGAGCGAGTGAAGTTATACCGTGGCGACTTACTGCGCGCGGAAGACATCGATTTAATCACAGCGACGGAGAAAAAACTAACCGATGCTTTAGCGGTGAAGCCATTTGATTACGACGCAGTCGATCCACTGGTTGATGAGTTGCATGTCGTCTTAGTAAAGTTTGGCGGAAAAATTTATCCACTTTCAGGTTTGTCGGATTTCGTGGAGATGATCGTAATGGCAGCCATTGTTGCCGGATCGATTCGCAGCTACTGCCTGCAGCCTTTCAAGATCCCGACCAACTCGATGTGGCCAACCTATAATGGTATGACGGCCGATGTACGTCAGCCCA
>CAIVVQ010000140.1 GCA_903909465.1 uncultured Opitutia bacterium
CCGTTGGAGCGGAAGATGACAAAGTCGCGATCCTCGGCACGTTCAACGCGCCCGCGTACGAGATCATTGAGTACCATTGGAGCGGCATCGACTTTCTCGATTTCCTTTTTAAGGTGATCGTCGAAAACCGTGGAGCGTGCGCCCTCGAGGCGAAGCCACCAGGCGCCATCTTTTTCGTAAGCCTTTCCTTTGTCGGCTAACTCTTTGAGTTTCTTTTGATAAAGTTCGGTGCGCTGTGATTGAAAGTAAGGACCGAAACCTCCGCCGACTTCGGGGCCTTCGTCCCAATCCATTCCTAACCATCGCATGGAATCGAGAATGACTTTTAGAAACTCTGGCGAGTTGCGTTCTTTATCGGTGTCTTCAATCCGTAGAATAAATTTTCCACCCGTGTGTCGGGCGTAGAGCCAATTGAACAGGGCCGTGCGTGCACTTCCAATGTGGAAGAAGCCAGTGGGGCTGGGAGCAAAGCGAACGCGGACCTGGGACATGCGTAAAAAGAAGGAAACCCTTAGGGTTTGGCAACCCTTTGGGCAAGCGTCAGACGGTGCCGGGGTGCCTAGCGGATGCTTAGCGCTGGGCCTGAGGTTCAGGCGTAGCGGTTAACTCCTGAAATAGCCCCATCGCCGTGTAATTGGCATTACGGGCTGCAAAACGTTCGATCAATTGCTTAACCTCATCGGCGGTGGCGTCATCCTTGGGCTTGTTGGCCAGGGTGGGACGGAGGAAGACAGTGTCGCCGCTGGCGGTTAAGATACCGGGGGTGATTTTACCGATGCCAGCGACTTCAATCGCTTGGCTCGTGCTTTCGTTGATGCCGTTGAGTTCGCTGGGCACGGTGTTAACTGTGAAAGGAGCGGGAGCGCTGATCGAAAGTCCAAGGGCCTTGGCGCTGGCTTTAAAATCTTTACCGGCGGCGACTTCGGCCTGGAGGGTTTTATTGATGCGCGCCGTCTCTTCGTTGAGCAGGCGTGTGCGTTCGTTGCGTTGCCAGTTGGCAATGGCGTTAGCTTTAACTTCAGAGAATTCAGGGAGGCGTGATTCGATGCGCTTATTTAAGATCAGGAAAATCGCCGCGTCCTCAGTGCGGAACATGTCGGTGCGCCAATCTTTCTCGGTGAGGTCGGCCGCGAGTTTAAGAACTTCGGCGGGAACTTTCTTGCTGTCAGGGGGATTGTTTACGTCAAACGCGGGCAATGTCTCGATAATGGGATTTTGTTTTTTGAGCCAGGCTTGGAAGGCGGGCGAATTCGCAGCGTGAACATCGGTCGGGAATTGATCAGCCAACTCTTCGCCGATGCGACCGGCTAAAGTTCGCAGCGCACGATCATGGTGGATGATTTTTTCGATTTCGTTACGACGAGCGAGGGCTTGTTCTTTAACTTTTCCAGGTTCGAATTTTAATTGTTCAGCTAGGTTATAGGCCTCGGTCACAATTTCATCTTCGCTGACCGGTGAGTTGTCGGGGGTGATATTGGGGAGTGCGACGAGGGTGACTTCAACCTTGGCGGGAAGTCGGTAGGCTTCTTTGTTAGCCTCAAAATGTGCTTGGGCCTTGGCTTCATCCGCTTTTACTTCGGTCTTAACATCGTTGAGACGCAGGGTGGCGACTTCGACGGTCCAAATGGTTTTTTCGCGATCGATGGAACGTTTAATTTGAGCGGTGGAGGCATGACCGGGGCCCGCGAGTAGCGTACCGGCCTTATTCACTCTCCATGTATCTTTAATATAAGTCTCGAAACGCGCCCGGGTTTCGAGGTCGCTCGCATTTAATTGTTTAGCAGCGGCCTCGAGGTACATGTTGAGGCTGTTGCTGTTCTCCCGTCCGTCGATAGGGGTGGTGATGGCCAACGCGATTTTACGAACTTCTGTTTCGGATGGATCAGGGATAGCCAGTGAGTTGGCTAAATGTAATTCGGCGATGTGTTGTAGGATGGTGCGACCTTCGGTGCGTTGTCCGCTCATCGTGGCGAAGATGAGTGAATCGTGAAAACGATTTTGAGTGCGAGGGTCACTGAGGTTCACCCCGAGGTAAACGTGGGCGTCGCTGGGGCGGCCACTGCGATCGCCGTATTGCATGAAAATGAGCGAGCCAGCAGAGAGTGCGGCAAAGAAGCCGAGAATCCACTTGTGGTGTTTGTGGGTGGCGTTGTGCAACCAGGTAATCATGGCCTCACCTTGGTTTGCCCGCCGTGGGCTGTCAATCAGACGACACCAAGTGGCACTTGCACTTGCGCCGCAGGGCGATTTCGCAAAGGTAATTTGCGTGCCGAAGCCTGTTTATTGCATCGTTGCCGTTGCCCAGAATGGAATCATCGGGCAAGGGGGTCGATTGCCTTGGCGCATTCCTGAAGACCTTGAATGGTTTATGGATCAGACGGAGGGGGGTGTGATGATTGAGGGTCCACATTGTTACCACGAGCTGGGTAAGGCCTTGGAAGGAAGAGGCACCGTCGTCGTGTCCCGCCAGTCAGAAAAAATCTTTCCCGGTGCGGAACGTGTCAGCACTTTAGAGGAGGCGCTCGCGCTCTCCCAAGGTATGCCGTGGCCGGGTCCGATTTGGATCACCGGCGGTGAGCGGATTTACGCCGAAGGTTTGGCGCATAGCGAAAAACTTTATATCACGCGGATTCACCGAAACTTTGAAGGTGACCGAAAATTCCCCATGGATTGGCCGGAGCAATTTAAACGCCTCACTTGGTCGAAGGATGGCAGTTTTGAAGGTTTGAATTATACTTTTGAAATCTGGGAGCGCTGAATGGGTTGACTACCCAAGCGCTCTGGCGTTTGGATAATGCAACGCTCTCGTATTTCAATGGATAGAATGCTGGCCTCCGAAGCCGGCGATTTGGGTTCGA
>CAIVVQ010000141.1 GCA_903909465.1 uncultured Opitutia bacterium
TTAGGTTACTACACGGATAACGAAATGCCTTGGAGTCCAAAGATGCTCGAAAGGTATTTAGCGCTAAAGGAAAATGAGCCCGGTCGATTGGCAGCGGAGGCTTGGCTAAAGAATAATAAAATTACAAAAGACGGAATTAAGGATGCACATCGCGACGCTTTTTTACAATTTGCAGCCGAGAAGTATTTTGAAATCACAAGTTCGGCGATTCGCGAAGCGGATCCCAATCACATGGTCTTGGGTGCGCGCTTTCATGATTCGGTAATAAGTTTTGACCCTATCTTCGTCGCTGCGGGTAAGTATTGTGATATCATCAGTGTGAATTACTACCGAGCGTGGACGCCGCGCCCCGCTCAGATGTCGGGTTGGTTAGAGAAGTCCGGAAAACCATTCTTGATTACGGAGTGGTATGCAAAGGCCGAGGACAGTGGCATGGCCAATACGGGCGGCGCGGGTTGGCTCGTGCATACGCAAAAGGACCGCGGACTTTATTATCAGCACTTTGCTTTAGGTTTGTTGGCTAACCCGGGTTGCGTGGGTTGGCATTGGTTTAGGTATGCCGACAATGATCCGGACGCCAAGGGCGTGGACCCGTCGAATTTGGATTCGAACAAGGGAATCGTTACCTGTCGTTACGCGCCTTACCCGCCATTACTTGACGCCATGCGTGAACTCAATCTGCGCGCCTACGGCTTGATTGAGGCGCTGGATAAATCGTCGAAGTAAGGTTTACTTATCCCACTCGAGGGCGCCGCGTTTCACTTCGTAGGCGAGTCCGAGGACAAGCGTGCCGAGGAAGACTGCGGTGGCGGCGGTGATAGCGATGCCGGCTGCTAAAAACTCACGGTAGACCAGTGCCCAGGGCACAAGAAAGACGACTTCGATGTCGAACAGGATGAAGAGCATCGCCGTGACGTAAAATTTTACGGCAAAACGTGGATGCACTTTGCCTTCGGCGGGTAGACCGCACTCGTAGGCTTTATCTTTAATATAATTTCCTTTGGCGCGTTGCCCGAAGATGTGGCTGGCGATGACGACGATGGCGGGAATAGCGAAACCCAGTACGGCCTGAACGAGCACGGGCAGGTAGGTCGAAAGGTTTTGGGTCTCGGTGGCGGCCATGGGGGTACGAAAAAGCCCAAGCCAAGAGAGGCAAGGGCTTTTAGCGTTAAGGTAAATTATTTGGCTGAATTTGGCTCCGTCGGTGCCGCAGTGGCGGTTGGCAGGGTGCGCAGATTGAAGTCGGCCAGGCTGGTCGGTATTTGTTCGGCCAGCCAGGGGGCACAGCTGAATTCGGCCTTTGTGCCTAATTGATTGATGCGATTGGCTGGGTCGGAGTGACTGACGCGCAAAAATAATTTGGTTGGATTTTTTTCGGAGCCGACCGTTTGCGCCCAGCGAGTGGTGAGAATGGCGCCGTCGTAGAGTTCGACTTTGATTTCAACGTGACTAGAAATATTCTTCTGAGCAGCCACCGCATCGGCGTCATTAAGATCGACCGCTTCAGAGAATCGTAAGACGGACAAGGTCTTGGCGAGCCCCTCCAGCAATGGGCCTTCTTTGCCGGTGAATGGTTTAGTTTTTTCGTTACGGGCAAAGCGTTCTTCGCCGTCCTTAAATTTTAGGGTGAGCGATTTAATTTCTTCGGCTTTGGTTGTGAATACGGTGCTATTCACCCAGGCGGAGGGGTCGGCTTCGATGTAGCCATTAAAATTAGTGCGAAGCACGAAAGCCTCTCCCGTGATTTGGATAGCGTTACCAAGGCCGTCATCGGTTTCTTTGCCAATGTTTAAGGTGATGGATTTTCCATTTTGTCCGTCGATGGTAAGGACGGCATTGGATAATTCGAGTTTCTCGATGCGTTTAGGATTCTGGGTCAGTACGCCGAGATTTTCGGCGTGTTGCAGAGACTGGACGAGCGGGCCAAGGCGTGATTCGAGGTCCGCGGGAAGGTGATATTTTTCTTTTACTTCCCATTCGCCGGTCGAGGATTTTTCGATGGTGGCCAGTTTATCATGAGCTTTGAGGGTGAAGCGTACGGGGGCATTCAGGATCTCGCTCGGAACCAAGGAAGTTTTAGACGTAGCGACATTCTCTCGCTGGCTTTTAATGTTTAGTGCTACCAGGGCGACGAGGCCAAGG
The DNA here is from genome assembly GCA_903909465.1 of uncultured Opitutia bacterium. GTDB lineage: Bacteria > Verrucomicrobiota > Verrucomicrobiia > Opitutales > UBA953 > UBA953. Next base: position 2,143 of record CAIVVQ010000141.1, read on the forward strand.
CCCAGGGTGCTAATGAGGAGAGTGCGAAGGCGCATGGTGATTAAGCGGATTTGCGACGACGGTAGAGGGCGTAGAGTAGTCCAAATAGGCCAGCAATGGCAGGACCAATCAGTAAATTGAGAATTTGTAGGCGGCGTCCAAGCGAGTTCACGTCTTCACTTAGTCCGCGACGAGTGACTCGACGTTCTTCGGCTAACTCCTCGGCGCGTTTTTGGAAACGTTCGATTTCTTTTTGCATTTCGGGCGTGATGACCAGGCCCTTGGAAAGGTCGGCGCCTGAACGCTGCGAAATTTCGGTCAGCTTCGCTTGAGTTTCTTCAAGGCTCTTCTCGATTTTATCCAATTGAGCCTGGTAGCGTTTTTGGGCGCTGCGTTGCATTTGATCGACTACCTTGAAGGGGCGCAGTGAAGTTCCCTTGGATCGAATGGTCACGAGTTCGTCGGCGCCGCCGAGGGTTTCCATGATATTCAAAACCAATTTCAGATTATCGTTAATCTCTTCGGCTACGATTTGTCCGTTGGCTTGGCGTTGGCGAACCGTGAAGGGGTCGAGCAAGAAATCGGAATCTGCAAACACGATGAGCCTTCCTGGCTTAGCGGAAGTGTTCAAATGAGGCTTTAGGTTTTTATCTTTCGTGGCAGCGGATTTGTTTTCCGCATTTGCTTTTTCCGCGGGCGCACCCTGGGGGAAGGCGGTGGGGAATGTGCCCGTGAAAGAGGCACCGATTAAACGCGTGCGGCCATCGCCCTTAAATGTTTCAGCGGCTTTATCGAATGCCACAGCGTTGGCCAAAGAAGTATCGATGGTGCCAACGTTGGGCCCGCTCAGCGTCACAAGTTTTTCGGTCTGTAAGCGTTTTTCAGCGCCAGCGACGAGGGTGATTTCGCCCGCTTCCATAAATGAAATCTCTTTGAAGTTTGCCGTGAGTGCGGAGTCTTTGGAAATGTCTTCGGGTCCAACGGAGAAAGCGGGAGGGTAGAGCATGGGTTCGCCACGCTGACTGCGAATGGGCACTGAGCGCTGGCTGTCGCCACTGAGCACATTTAATTCAACATTGATGCCCCAGGCTTGCAGGAGTGCAGGGTCGCTTGAAGCGCCCATCGCCATAGGGGCGAGCGAGAAGGGCGTGTTGCCTTGCTGGAATTTTTGGAAGCGCGAGAGTGGGTCGACGGCGGCAAAGACGGACCCGCCATTGAGCAGGAATTGATCGACGGCGTACGCCAGTTTGTCGGATAGGTGGTGCGGGTGAATGAGGGCAACCACGACCGTGCCAGCGGGCAACTCAGGTGCTTGATTGCTGAGTGTGATGACTTCGAAGGTTTGTCCTAACTCAGAGAGTAGCACATCGGCGGGCCCGGCCTGTTGCTGTTCGCCGCCTTGAGGTAGGCTATTGTTAATCGCGAGCGTATTGATGATGACGAGCTTTGGTTTTTCAAGTCGAGCGGCAGCGGTGATGAGTTTGGAAAGGTCGTATTCAAGGAATTTTTCGCGAGCGGGATCAAAGAAGCCAATCGACTTAACCGTATCAGCCTGTTGGGCGGTAAGTCCGAAATAAGCCGCACCGCTGGGCGTGTTCATCGGATTGAGTGCGAAGCGCTGTGCCCGTTGCTCGTCTTTGGTGTCGGGTTTGGGGTCGGTGATGATGAGCTTTAATTTACCATCGCTGGCGGCCGCATATTCACGAAGCAAAGTTTCAATGCGACGCGAGTAACTTTCGAGGTAGGGGCGAAGTTTGACGTCGGAGCGGCTGACGAAGAGTTCGAGGGTGACGGGTTCATCTAATTTCTTGATGATGCGCACGGAGCCACTGGATAGCGTAAAGGTGCGATCTTCGGTGAGGTCGACGCGTGTATTGTACGCGCCGACAATTAAATTAACGAAAAAGGCGGTCGCGAGAATTGCGAGGGCGGCGAGGAAGGCTTGAGCGCGTGACATGGGCGTAAATTATCGGCGTTCAATGATGATGGTGCTTATTCCCAGTCCGGCAAAAGCCACGGACAGGAAGTAAACGATGGGACGGAAATCGAGGACGCCTAACGTGAAGGGCTCGAGGTTACGCCATAGTCCCAGGCGGCGAACTTCTTCCACGATTCGTGGAGAAAAAGCACCCGCGAGAAACTCATCAAAAATTCCGTAGCCCATCATAACCAGGGCGAAGCAGGCGAGGAAGCCTGTCACAAACGCGATAACTTGGCTGCGGGTGAGGGCGGATGCGATAGCGGCAACGCCGAGGCAGGCGCCCGCACAGAGGAGTGAGCCCACGTAGCCTGAAACCATCACACCCACATCGGGCGAACCCAAGAACCCAACCGTGAACGCGATGGGCGTTGTAATGGCGAGGGCGCAGGCGAGGAATAGCCAGGCCGCGAGGAATTTACCGAGGGCGGTTTGCCAAACCGTTATGGGCCATGTGAGGATTAATTCGATGGTACCTTGTTTTCTTTCCTCGGCCCAGAGACGCGCGCCGGCAGCGGGAGCGAGAAAGGCCCAGAGCCATGGGTGGTAGAGAAAGAAACGATCCAGGTTGGCGACGTTCGCCTCGTAGAGGTTGCCGACGAAAAATGCGAGGGAGATGGCAAAGGCATTAAAGACGGCGAGAAAAACGTAAGCGAGCGGCGTGCGGAAGTAGCCGGAGAATTCGCGACGTAAGACGGCCCAGATCGCAGTCAGGGCGCGCGGTTTGGCTTGAGTTGAAGGTGACATGGAAATTAGGCGGTGAGTTCGCGAAAGACTTTATTCAAATCTTGTCCGCGTTGCAGGAAAACTTCTTTGGGTTCGTCGCAGCGAACTTCACCGCGCGCGATGATGATGATGCGGGTGCAGAGCTCTTCGATTTCTTCGAGGATATGGGTCGAGACGATCACGGCTTTGCGTGCGGCCATTTCTTTAAGGATGCGGCGCACTTCAAATTTTTGATTAGGGTCGAGTCCGTCGGTGGGCTCGTCGAGAATAAGTACCGAAGGATCGTGGATGACAGCTTGAGCGAAACCCAGGCGCATGCGGTAGCCTTTAGATAGGGTGTCGATAATTTGGCTGGCGACTTCCGTCAGGCGACAAAGGGTGAGGGTTTCATCGACGCGCGTGGCGGAATTTTTTAAGCCGCGGAGTTGGGCAACGAAGGAAAGAAATTCGCGGACGGTCATTTCACCGTAAGCGGGCGCGCCTTCGGGCGAGTAGCCAAGTTGGCTTTTCGCTTCAATGGGATTTTGTACGACATCGAAATCGGCAATACTGGCCGAGCCAGAATCGGGCTGAAGGTGGCCCGTGAGCAATTTCATGGTGGTGGACTTTCCAGCGCCGTTGGGTCCGAGGAAGCCAATCACTTCACCGCGATTAACGCTGAACGACACTCCGCGTACGGCGTGAATGGGGCCGTAGGATTTTCGGAGATTTTTTGCTTCGATGAGTGCCATGAAAATAAATTAACGATTTTGCGGCGTGCCTTGAGAGGCTAATCGAATGTTCGCCTTTTGCAGTCGATCCATAATTTGCAGCATCAGCTTTTGATTAAACTCGAGTTGCTTGGAGCTGTTGGCAGGGCGGTACCAATACATGAAGCGAATATTCACGGCCCATTCTCCGAACTCGAGTACGTGCACGGCGGGCGGGTGGCGGTGGTCGTGGCCTTCGTGATTAGTGACGAGTTCACGGATAATTTTTAGGGCTTCTTCAATTTTCTCGGCGGGCGTATTCATTTCCAGGTGCACGAGGTCTTGAGCCCGAATGAATTCGCGGCGGGTGACATTGGTGATGGCACGTCCGGCGAGGTCGCCATTGGGAATCGCCACTCGCTGTCCGTCGAGCAAGACGATGGTGGTAGAACGCAGTCCGAGGGCTTCAATTTTTCCTTCGTGTGAGCCGATGTTCACGACGTCGCCCAGCGTGAAGGGTTGATCGATGATTAACATCACCGCACCGAAGATATTTTTAATGGTGTCTTGTGCGGCAAAGCCGACAGCCACGGCGCCGGTGGCCAAGAGTGCGAGGACGGACTTCGCGATTTCTGGATCGATAATGGAGACAGCTTTAACCGCACCCACTAGAACCACCGTCACCTTGGCGACGGTACCAACCATGGGCACCAAGACATCGTCCAATTTATTTTCAGTTTCATCCGCGAGCTTCTGTGCCCAGGCGATGGGGATGGAGATAAGTTGAAACGCAGTTGCGGTGTGGGCGACCGAGAGAAGGAAGGTGCAGCCTGTAGCAACGATGGCTTGTTTGCCTTCGGGGAAGTATTTAATGTTACTGTTTATGGCGTTTGATAAAGTGTAGGCAGGGATAAGGATTTGAGAGGACTTGCCCATGGCGGCCACCATGGCTTGGGCGACGGGGCTTTGGCTCATTCTCTGGGCTAACCATCCAAGGGCCCGCTTTAATACCCAGCCAACTGCTAGTGCGACTAGAAGGTAATTAACGGAGTTATATATAATGTCTTTGATTTCAGCAACTATGGGTGCGTCGTTGGGCATGGTATGCGTGCGATTAGATTAAAGGTAAAGGTTGGCCCTCGGATATAGGGAGGTCGGCCCATATTATCAAGCGTCACCCGTCTCCCAATCCGCTTGATGATTTGCCCGACCCTCGCCACTCTGGCGGAGAGGAATGAGCGAAATACCTGAAAAAAAGCCCAGCAAGCCTGTGGTTCTAACCTGTGCCCAGCCTACTGGGCGTCTTCACCTAGGTAATTATTTAGGTGCGGTTTTAAACTGGGGTCGGATGCAGCAGGATTACGACTGTTTCTTTGGCATCGTCGATCAACACGCCATCACCGTCGAACAGGTGCCCGCCGAACTGAGGGATAATACATACTCCTGTTTAGCGCAGTACATGGCTTGTGGCTTAGATCCTGCGCGCAGTCACCTCTTTGCCCAATCGCACGTGTTCGGGCATACGGAGCTAGCTTGGATTCTCGGTTGTATTTGTCCCTTGGGTCGATTGGAGCGCATGACGCAGTTTAAAGACAAAGCCCGTAAGCAAGAATCCATCGACGCGGGCTTGTTGTATTACCCGGTGCTCATGGCCGCTGATATTTTATTATACAATGCGGAGTTGGTGCCCGTGGGTGATGATCAAAAGCAACACCTTGAGCTCGCTCGTGATTTAGCTGAAAAATTTAATCACCGTTATTCGGATACCTTTAAAGTGCCCGAGCCCTTTATTTCCAAGGTCGGATCACGCATTATGTCATTGCAGGACCCGACCGCGAAGATGTCGAAGTCCGACCCCAATCAAGCGTCGACGGTTTACATCACGGATCGCCCGGAAGAAATTCGTAAGAAAATTATGTCGTCGGTCACCGACTCGAGTGCTGAAGTGCGTGCCGGGGATGACAAGCCGGGGGTGACCAACCTCCTCACGATTATGTCGGCCTGTACGGGTCGATCGATCGACGCATTGCAGTCCGAATTCGCAGGCAAGGGTTACGGCGATTTCAAGAAGGCCGTTGCCGATGTCGTGGTTGAAACGCTCGACCCCGTGCGCGTACGCTACGAAGAATTAATTAAAGACCGGGACGCTTTAAATAAGGTTTTTAAGGCCGGCGCCGAACAGGCACAGGCCGTCGCCTTCAAGACCCTCTCCAAGGTTAATCGTAAGGTTGGCTTTGTCGAAAGACCTCGTTAAAGACTATTTATCTACCCCACCTATGAATCGCGAAATCGAAAAAATTCTTAAAGAAAAATGGTTTTTAGTCGCCGCTGATTTTATCGCGGTAATCGCAGTGCTCTTGCTCGGTTTAAATCCACACGACGGACTGGAGGCGTTCTTGGCGATCTTAGGAATTTTAGGTGCCTCGTTAATTGTAGTGGTTCCCGTTATTTTAGAGGGCGGCGAGACCAAGAAGCGTTTGGCGGAATTGGCCCGTTTGCGCGCGGCCGTGAAAGAAGAGATTGATTCCACGCGTGCTGATTATCGCAATGGCACCGAGGTGTTGGTCGCCCGTGTGAATGAATTAGAAAAAATTTTACGAACGGCGAACGAGGCCTTAGCGCAAAAAGCTTCATCTGAATTAAACTCGGTGAAAGCGTCGCAGGCTGCGCTTGAGGCGAAAATTATAGCGATAGAGTCGGTTGCCGCCGATGCGGGCCAGTCGATCAAGAAGGAAGACCTCGATGCCTTAAGTGAACAACTGGAAGGCCTGGCGGGTACGGTACGCGGTTTGGTTTCTGATGCCGAAGAGTCGCTCGACGACGTTAAGAAGGCCCGTGATGAGGCCAAGAAAACTGCTAAGGGGTTGGAGAAGACTAACGACGCCTTGGATAAATTACAGTCGGAGGTGGAAGCCCTGCGCACGACTGGGCATTCAGCTGTACCGAATGACGATACGGTCGAAGAAGTTGTCGCTCCAGAAGAAGTGGCAGAGGAAGACGCCGCAGAGGCGATTGAAGAAGTAGAGGAGGAAGAAGTGGTTGAAGAAGTTGAAGCACCTGCTGAAGTTGCGACATCATCTGCATCCAGTGCCTCGGGTACTTCTCTCACAATCAATTTGATGATTGGCATTGGAAATAAACCTTACGTCCGCGGCACCGGCCCGGGTTTAAGTCAGGACAAAGGAGTGCCGATGAATTTCTTGGGTATTGGTCGCTGGCAGTGGATTTCGCCGGAGCCAGATGCGCCGGTCACAGTCGAGATTTGGAAGAATGACCAAGCACCAATGGGCGAGCCCTTGCACTTGTCGGGCGGCGAGCCGGCTGAAGTAGATGAGAGCCATTTCACGGGTGCTTAAGCATGTTTAGGTTGCTGGCCCTATCGGTTTTTTTGGCCACGTTGAGTCCGGCGGAAGAGGTCTTACCCGAGCTGCCCAGGGTGTACTCGAATGATTCTGCTTTGGGTTTGGTCTTGGGCCATGACCTCTCGGAGGTCGGCTTTGTCGCGGCGCATTGCGATGGGTTAGATCGCTACCTTCGACAAATTTTATTTATGCCGGCGTTGCCGCCTCCGAAGGCGCGTATTGAAATTCTTGATGCGTCGGAAGTTACTCAAGTTGCGGCGCGAAATTTTGGCGGCGAAGCTTTTGTGCAAGTGCAGTTAGGTAAAGGCACAGATCCTTCTAAGCTGGCAGCGGAGGCAGCGGCCCGAGCTTGGTTGACGCGGGTGGCGATTTCGGGCGGCAAGCCGGCGGATGTTGCCCCACGATGGGTGTCGGTGGCTTTGATGACTGAAACGCAGGCCATGGTGCGACCATCGTTGGTCGACTTCTGGTACCGCGAGGGCCGATTAAATATTCCGGACACTTTAGAAAATATTTTAGCGGGTCGTTCGTCGGAAAGGGAAACGTTTTTATTTTGGCGGGCGATACGACCTGAGCTAGGTCCATCAACGGAGCAGGTGAAGGCCTTGATTGCAGCGGCGCAGGGTAGCGATATCACTCAATGTTTTCCGAAGTCAAAAGTACTTAATGAGGGCAGTTGGCAGTTGGCCCGCACGAATTTATTGCTGACGCGTAACCCGGTGAGTTTGGGCATGCGCGAA
>CAIVVQ010000142.1 GCA_903909465.1 uncultured Opitutia bacterium
ATCGGCGAGTACTTCCTCAATGCCATGATCGATGCTGCTAAGCACCGCACCAAGACTGAGCGTCAAACCGCTGTCGGTGCACGTGCGAACGGCGATTACTCTGGCACGGAGTTTGGTGGCGCAATCCAACTCGGTCGTAAATTCACACTCAGCGATACGAACGAATCGTTGACTCCAATCTTGGCCGTTAACTACTCGCGCTACAAACAAGCTGCTTACGCCGAAACTGGCGCAGGTGACATTGGCCTGAACTACACCGAGCAGAAGTACACCCAAACCGATGCGACCCTCTCGCTGCGCTACGCAGTGGAGAAGATCCTCGGCGAAGGCATCGCTAGCAGCTTCAGCGCAAGCTTGGGCTACAAGCACTTGCTCTCGGCTCCTACCTATAACAACACGGTGAACTTCGTCGGTGACACGAATACCTTCGACGTCGCTGGTTGGAAGGAAACCCACAAGGGTTCAGTGACGGCCGCCTTGGCCTATAACTACAACCCAAGCAAGGGCGTGACCTACACGATTGACTACAGCGGCGAAGTTAAGTCCGGCTACAACGCTCACTCGCTCGGCTTCCGTGCGACCTGGGAGTACTAAGCCTTAGATAGCCAAACAAAGGGTCATTTCGCACGGAATGGCCCTTTTTTGTGCCCCAAAGCCCCAAAAGGCTCAAAAGGGTCAGACTACGCTAGCGTAGTCTGACCCCGTTAACGTAGTCTGACCCCTTTTTTGGGGTTGCACGGGGGGCTCTTACGCTTACTTCAAATCCTCCCATGACTACTGAAGGTAAGCTCAAGCGTTCCCGCAATCCCCTCGATTTCGATTTCACCGAACCCGAGGCATTGTCCCGTTACGTCACCGAGACGGGCAAGATTATGCCCCGCAAGCTGACCGGCCTCACCGCCCGTCAACAACGTTATATTGCCCGTGCCGTTAAACGCGCCCGCAATATGATTACGATGAAGTAATTCACTTCGGCGTAAGCTGACACGGGCCGCCCTTGGGCGGCCTTTTTATTTTACGACCTGCGATTGCCCCAGTTACCGTCACCCACCAAATTAGCCCTAACGATTTGTCCGCGTGTCGAAACCTTTGCCCCAGTTTTTAACCGCCGCTCCGAGCGACCTACAAAAGGCGGCGCAATTATTGGCGGCTGGTGAATGCGTGGCTCTGCCGACGGAAACGGTTTACGGCTTGGCGGCAGATGCGCTGAACCCAAAGGCACTCGCTCAGGTCTTTACGATTAAGGGACGGCCCCTCCTTGATCCGCTCATCGTCCACGTGCTCGATGTCGAAGCGTTGAAGCAAATCGCCGAGTACGATGCGCGCCTCGAAAAAATTTCCGCCTTCTGGCCAGGGCCGCTCACCGTTGTCTTGCGTCGAAAATCCTGCGTGCCTGATTTAGTTACGGCAGGGCAGGGCACGGTCGCCGTTCGCGTGCCCGCCCACTCGCTGTTTCGTGAAGTATTACGCTTAGCCAAGCGCCCTTTGGCTGCGCCGAGTGCGAATCCCTTTGGCTACGTCAGCCCCACTCGTGCGCAACACGTGCGTGATTCGTTGGCGGAGCGCTGTCCATGGATTGTCGACGGCGGCGCGTGTGAACACGGACTCGAATCCACTATTATTGATTTATCATCTCCGGACCGCGTGCGCCTGCTCCGTCCAGGTCCGATTACACTCGAAGCGTTGCGCGAGAAGCTCGGAGCAATTGAAGTCGTGACGAAAGTGGCGAATGAGAAAGTCGCTCAAGCTGCACCTGGAATGTTGGAGCGACACTACAGCCCGGCCACGCGAGTCGAATTATTTACACACGGAAAATTACCTGTAGTCGTTGAAGCGAAATCGGCGTTGTTGTTGATGAGTCGACGTCAGAATGCTCCAGCAGGCACCGAAGTATTTTACCTTTCGGAAAAAGATTCTATTACCGAAGCCGCGGCGAATCTTTTTGATTTGTTGCGCAAACTAGACGCGCGGGGCTTTACTAAGATTTACGCAGAATTAGCCGAGCCTGCGGGCCTGGGCTTGGCGTATAATGATCGACTGACCCGGGCGGCCGCTCGCTAAGCTGTGCAAAATTTACTCGATACTTTAAAGAAGGCGGCCGATTTCCTCGGACGCAAGGGCTTGGAAAAACCACGCGCCGAAGCGGAACATTTATTTGCAGCCTGCTTAGGGCTCAAGCGCCTGGACCTTTATTTACAGTTCGAAAGATTGCTCGATGATACCGAGGTCGAGAAGTTGCGCGCGATGACGGTGCGTCGCGGTAATCGTGAGCCATTGCAGCACATCACGGGTAAAGTGAATTTCCGTAATTTGGTTTTAAAGTCGGACAAGCGAGCGCTGGTGCCGCGTCCGGAGACCGAAGAGCTGATTGATTTAGCGCTCGGATTATTTCCGGAAGAACAAGCAGTACGCGTTTTGGATTTAGGCACGGGGTCGGGTGCGATTGCCTTAGCAATCGCCTCCGAACGTCCGCTTTGGAAAGTCGATGCTGTGGATCAATCGCTCGATGCCTTGGCGTTGGCGAAAGAGAATGCAGCGCAGTGTCAGTTAGTTGACCGAGTAAATTTTGGACAGTCCGACTGGTTCGGTGCGGTTACTGATTCGTATGATTTAATCATCTCGAATCCTCCGTATTTGACGGATGCCGAAGTCGCGGTGGCGGATCCCGAAGTGAAAGACTTTGATCCGAAGTCGGCTTTGGTTGCAGCGGATAATGGTTTGGCTGACCTAAAAACTATTTTAACTTCGGCTCCAAAGTTTTTACGTCCCGGTGGTTGGGTGATTTGTGAAACCGGAATTGATCAGCACGCGGCCTTGGCGGAAATTTCGAAAGCGGTAGGCTATGTAGAGTCTGCGGGCCTTAATGATATGAGTGGACGCCCGCGTTTTTGGAAGGCGAAGGCGTAGGTAGGGGCACGGCTGCGTCGTGCCCTTGTTCGGGTAGGGCTCGCGCTCCGCGCGTGCCGTGTCTCTAAAGGTAGGGGCGCCACTGCGTGGCGTCCGTTTGAGACCGTATGCTTCCGGCTCATCGGATCTTAGCTAAGGCTCTCTTATCTATTAAATCTATCGGCGAACGGGCACGACGCAGTCGTGCCCCTACCAAAATCCCCCATGCCCACATGTCACCTTGCCCACTTGCCCCCTGAACTAGTCCCTTGCCCCGTTCGCATCCTTTGTCCTTAAATTAGGTATGTCGCAGCCCGCAGCTAAGCCAAAGACCGCCATCACGCCCACGCGTGCCGAAGATTATCCTGAGTGGTATTTGCAGGTCATTAAGGCCGCCGACTTAGCCGAGAACAGCCCCGTGCGTGGTTGCATGGTGATCAAGCCATGGGGTTATGCGTTGTGGGAAAACATTCAGCGCGACCTCGATGCGATGTTTAAGGAGACGGGTCACGTGAATGCGTATTTCCCGCTCTTCATTCCAGTGAGCTATTTGCAGCGCGAAGCTGAGCACGTTGAAGGCTTTGCTAAAGAGTGCGCCGTCGTCACGCACTCGCGTCTAGAAGCTGGCCCAGATGGTAAGTTGGTGCCCGCCGGCGAATTGGAAGAGCCGCTGATTGTTCGTCCGACCTCTGAGACTATCATTGGTGAGACTTATTCAAAGTGGGTGCAGTCCTACCGCGACTTGCCGATTTTAATTAATCAATGGGCTAACGTGGTGCGCTGGGAAATGCGTACGCGTCTGTTCTTACGTACCGCCGAATTTTTATGGCAAGAAGGCCACACCGTGCACGCCACGGAAAAAGAGGCCATGGAAGAAACAATGCGTATGCTCGATGTGTATGCCGACTTCGCTGAGAATTACATGGCGATGCCCGTGATCAAGGGCCGCAAGACAGATGGGGAGCGTTTCCCTGGTGCGGTCGAGACGCTGTGCATTGAATCGATGATGCAGGATCGTAAGGCCTTGCAGGCTGGCACCTCGCACTACCTCGGCCAGAACTTTGCGAAGTCATGCAACATTCGTTTCCAAGATGAATCGTCGAACATGCAATACGCGCACACCACCTCGTGGGGTGTGTCGACGCGCTTGATTGGCGGCATGATTATGACGCACTCGGATGACGATGGTTTTATTGCGCCGCCTCGTTTGGCGCCGCAGCACGTGGTGATTTTACCAATTTACAAAGACGACGCCTCGAAGGCACAGGTCTTAGATTACTGTGAGTCGCTAAAAAAAGAACTTACCGCTCAGCGTTTCCATGATCGCAAATTAGTTGTCACGATTGATAATCGTGATTTACGCGGCGGCGAAAAAGCGTGGGGCTGGATTAAAAAGGGCGTGCCCTTACGTGTTGAAGTGGGTCCACGCGATATCGCATCGGGCTCAGTGTTTGTGGCTCGTCGCGACACCGGAGAGAAAGCCGGCATTCCACGAACAGAA
>CAIVVQ010000143.1 GCA_903909465.1 uncultured Opitutia bacterium
GCCCTGAGCCGACTACACAAATTTTCATAACTCAACGGTCGATCGACTGATGGTAGTGTGCCTTGCTTCCGAATTCTTATTCGGGAAGTCGAGCGTGTAATGTAGGCCGCGACTCTCGTGACGTTGTAACGCACAATTAATGATGAGCTCCGCCACTTGAATCAGGTTACGCAATTCCAGAAGACGGGGTTCAACGCGGAAATTCCAATAGTACTCCGCAATCTCATCATCAAGTGTGCCCACGCGCGTCTGTGCACGCTTGAGTCGCTTCGTTGTACGCACGATACCGACGTAATCCCACATCGTTCGTCGTAACTCATCCCAGTTATGTGTCAGCACCACGCGCTCATCGGGATTGCCGGCGGCACCATCAATCCAGGCAGGCAGTGCCACGACAGGGTGAGGGCTTTTCTGCATCACATCGATGGCCGCCAATGCTCCATCGTGAGCCAAGACCACGGCTTCCAATAATGAATTAGAGGCGAGACGATTGGCTCCATGCAAACCAGTGCATGCGACTTCACCCACCGCGAAGAGTCCATTAATCGTCGTCTGACCTTTAAGGTCGGTCGTAACGCCTCCGCAAAGGTAATGTGCGGCAGGGACAACGGGTATGGGTTCGCGGGTTAAATCAAAACCGGCCTTAAGGCAGGTCGCGTAAATATGTGGAAACCGTTCGGCGAAGTGACCTTTAGCAACCTCACGCGCATCGAGCAGCACGTGCGGCGAACCTTCCTTCTTCATTACCGAATCGATGGCACGTGCCACGACATCGCGCGGAGCTAGATCGCCCATCGGATGGAAATCACGCATGAAGGCGCGTCCATTGATATCACGGAGGATGGCACCTTCACCACGCACCGCTTCAGAAATAAGGGCGCGGCTGCCATCAGGTGCCTTCAATGCGGTGGGGTGGAACTGTACCATTTCCATGTCGCGAATTTCGGCGCCAGCACGGTAGGCCATCGCAATGCCATCGCCCGTGGCGATATCGGGATTGGTCGTGAATTGATAAACTTGGCCAATGCCGCCAGTGGCAAGTACCACCACACTCGCTGAAAGTGTTTCCACTTTACCCGATCGTGTATCGAGCACGTGCAACCCAACCACGCGATCGAGCGGTGCGGCGATGGGGCAGTGACCGAGTTTTGCGAGGGTGATGAGGTCGACCGCGAAGTGGTACTCGAGCGTAACAATTTTAGTTTGTTGGCTGACGGCTTTGAGTAAAGCCGACTCGATTGCGCGACCCGTCATGTCGCGTGCATGGAGAATGCGTCGTTGAGAATGTCCACCTTCACGGCCGAGATCGGGTCGACCATTGACACCATTTTCGAATTGTACGCCCCATTGAATCAATTCGGCGACACGGGCAGGGCCTCCCTTGATAATATGTTCGACGGACTTTAAGTCGCACAATCCATCGCCCGCAGTGAGTGTGTCTTTAATATGACTGGAAAAATCGTCAGACTCGTCGGTGACGCAGGCGATGCCACCTTGTGCCCAATTTGTGTTCGATTCAGAACTCGTCTTCTTTGTCACAATTGCGACAGAAAGCCCTCGGTTGGCCAAATTGAGCGCGAAACTCAGGCCTCCGATACCACTTCCAACGATAATTGCGTCGTAATGCTGTGTCGCCATTCGGATTCACCCTAGGGAGTCAGCCCAAGGCAACAAGCGGATTTGACTGAAAGCTACCCGTTCTATTCAGTGCAAACAGTGGAATTCTTCCTTCTATTTGGCTGCTGGATGATGATTGGCCTCTTCGAGCTATCGGAGATGGCCCTGGTCTCTTCAAACCGTCGCAAATTAGCTCGGATGGCAGAAGCCGGCGATCGTGGCGCCAAGAAGGCTTTAGAGCTATTGGCCAACCCCACTAAGTTTCTGTCGACGGTGCAGGTGGGTCTGACTTTTGGCAGTATCATCGCTGCAACTTATGGCGGACAACCGCTGGCGATGAGTTTTGCGCCGTTCCTGAAATCATGTGCATCCCTGGCATGGGTTTCAACTCATGCGGAAGAAATTTCGCGCGGATTGGTTTCTTTCCTAATCGGGTCGCTGACCATCATCGTCGCTGAAATTGTACCGAAGCGTATCGGGCTCTCCAATCCAGAATCATTCGCCGTATTATTATCCCGTCCGATGGCGGCCGTTTCATGGTTAGCGTCTCCTTTTGTTAGCGCCTTGAGTGGCAGTGCAAATGTGATTCTAAAAGTCTTTGGACGCCGACGTATCGCTGAAGAAACAATTTCTGAAGATGAACTCAGAATGATGGTCGACCAGGGGATGGCCTCAGGCGTCTTGCACGCAACGGAACACCGCATGGTCCATGGCGCACTTTCTATGGACGGAGTCACCGCTTCGCAGTTAATGACGCCGAGCAATCGCGTGGTCTGGTTAAACCTTGATGAACCCGAAGAGATTAACTGGCGAAAGATTGTGGCCTCTGGACACACTTGGTTCCCCGTCTTCCGTGGCTCACCTGATCGCCCCTTAGGTGTGGTTTCGGTAAAACGTTTATGGGCCAACCTTTCCTTGGCTGGCACCGCAGTCATTAAAGATTTATTAACGGAAGCGACGACTGTAAGCCCATCAACTAGTGGCACCCAGCTCCTTGAACGCTTTCGCAAAGATAAGATTCACTTGGCCTTAGTGGTCGATGAGTTTGGCCAAGTTAAAGGCGTCGTCACACTGAATGATGTCCTAGAATCGGTCGTCGGCGAACTCCCGTCCGAGGGTTCACCTGGAATTCAAAACAAACCCGTCAGACGAAGGGAAGATGGCAGCTGGATCGTGGATGCCATTATTTCGCTCGATGATTTTCGTGAGTCGACCGGACTGATCGGAAGATTTCCTGGCGAAGGCACCGGACGGTTCTCCACCGTCTCAGGTTTCATGATGCGCGCGCTCGGTCGCATTCCGATTGAAGGTGACCGTGTAGAGGCACTGAGCCATGTCTTTGAAGTGATGGACATGGACGGCCACCGGATGGATAAAGTGCTCGTGATGCCTAAAGCGCCCGCACCTAGAGCCTAACCGCAATCCCATGCTGTTGGAGGTATTCCTTCGCTTGGCGAACTGTGTAAGTGCCAAAGTGGAAAATACTCGCAGCGAGAACCGCACTGGCACCGCCGTTTTTAATTACCTGTACCAGGTGTTCGAGGTTGCCGGCGCCGCCTGATGCGATGACAGGTACTTCAACGGCGTCTGAAACTCGGCGACAGAGCTCAACGTCGTAACCATCGGCCATGCCGTCTCGGTCCATACTCGTTAGAAGAATTTCGCCTGCACCCAATTGTTGAACGTTACGGGCCCAGGTGACAGCATCGATGCCAGTGGGGGTACGTCCACCATGGGTGAAGACTTCCCATTTTTCAGGACCGACCTTCTTGGCGTCGATCGCCACCACAATGCATTGGCTACCAAACTTACGTGAAGAATGGAGAATGAGGTCGGGGTCTTGAACCGCCGAAGTATTTAAGGAAATTTTATCTGCTCCCGCATTCAGCATGATACGAATATCATCAATTGAACGCAAACCGCCGCCCACCGTTAGGGGCATGAAAATTTGATCGGCGGTACGCTCAACCACGTCGACCATGGTTTTACGGTTATCGCTCGAGGCGGTGATATCTAAAAAGACTAGTTCATCCGCACCTTGTGCCTCATACGCAGCGGCAACAGCCACTGGATCACCCGCGTCGCGCAGCTCTTGGAATTTAACACCCTTAACGACGCGTCCAGCATGGACATCGAGACAGGGAATGATGCGGATGGAGAGCATGTGCGACTTAATTTAACGCCCGAAATTCTATAAGAGGCAAAGAAAATCCGTGGAGGCCGTCCGTAGGGTCAAAGGATAACGGTGACTGGCCCATCATTACACAGCGCCACTTTCATGTCGGCACCAAAGACACCCTGAGCGATTTTTCGGCCGAGTCCTTTTTCTAATTCTGATATGAATTTTGAAAACAGCGGTCGAGCCACTTCGGGCGTCGCGGCGTGATGAAAGGAGGGGCGGTTCCCCTTACTGAAATCGGCATAGAGGGTGAATTGACTGACGGCTAAAATGTCACCGCCACCGTCAATGATGTTCACGCCCATTTTACCGTTAGCGTCTGCCAACAGCCTCAACTTCAGAACCTGATTCGCCGCTGCAGCGATGGTTTCTTCAGTGTCTTCAGAACCAACGCCTATCAGTAAAAGATAACCGTGTTGGATTTGACCAACGATTTGATTGTCGACCTCAACGGACGCCGATTGCACGCGTTGCAGGACGATTTTCATTAAACCAAAGCTTCCAGAATCGTACGGAGCTTCATTTCGGTTTCGACCGTTTCCGCGGCGGGATCTGAGCCCGCTACAATGCCTGCACCCGCAAATGCTCGTGCCACATTCCCTTGAATCCGTGCACAGCGTAAGGCGACGAAAAGTTTACCCGATTGTCCATCGAGGTTAATCCATCCAACTGCACCCGTGTAGAGTCCGCGTGCGTGCGGTTCGAAACCCGGAATAAAGGGGAGGGCCAGGTCACGCGGCTTGCCGCCGACGGCGGGGGTAGGGTGAAGTTCGCCAGCGATGGCGAGGAAGCGTTGGTCGGCGGGCATGGTGCCCACAATCGGGGTACGAATGTGCATCACATTACCGAGACGCAAAAGTTCAGCCGGACGTGAAGTCGCCGCTAAAACTCCGACCATGCTGAGCCGTCGAAGAATGGAGGCAGTGACAGCAGTGTGCTCACGTTGATCCTTGTCGCTAGCGAGTAGGGCTTCGGCGAGACTGGCATCTTCAGATGCTGATTCACCGCGTCGGGTCGTACCCGCAACGGCTTCTGAGCGAACTTCGCCGTTGAAAAGTGAAAGTAAAGTTTCTGGTGACGCACCCAGTAAGGCACCATCGGGTTCGTCGACTAAGAAAGTATGACAGCTGGGATTCGCCTGACGTAGGCGATGCAGGCTAGCAAAAAGATTAAATGGAGTCGTGCGTCGCCAATCAAACGCTCGTGATAAAACGATTTTCTCGAACGAACCATCATTGATAAGCTCCGTCGCGCGAGTCACCGCAGAGGGGAACCACCCGCCACCCACTTCACTCAAGACCGTAGGAACAACGGATCGGTTGTTGGTATGGGGAGAATGATAGGAGAAGTGTTGAAATTTATCAGCCCGCTGTGCCAAGCGCTCAGCTGCACCTGGGTCATTTTTTTCAATTAAGGTAACGGATGTTTTCCCTTCTTCGGTAATGATTTGCCAGGCTGGTAAAAAAAGGTGCGAAGGAATTCCGTTGATTTCATCACCGGCGTAAAATGGAAAAGTGGCAATCACTCGAGGCGTTTCACCAATTGAAAGGATGTTGGCGGCGAGTTGCTTCAACCATCGATCAGCAACGATGAATCGATCGGGTCCAGTGCCTTTCCATTCAACCACGGGGCTTCCCGCGGCGTGGGCTCGTCGGCGAGAGGGGGTTTCAAAGTACCCTCTAGGTGCAGACTCATTAAGGGTTTCAAGCACGGCCAGCGGATCCAATGCAGGTACTTCAAACTGATACGAAACGTAAGTGCAGTTGGGGCGAGGTGACGCCGCCATGATTATGGCGTCCCTGATTTCGCTGTGAGTGAGAAGCTCCACGCTAAAACTAGGCGGGGGTTACGTCGGGTTTAGGCTCAATCGGTGGAAACAAGATGCAACGTTCGGACACCTTTCGTCCCACACAAGCATTTGACCACTGCAATTGACCTGCAAAAAGTTTTACGGGGTCGGCTCCGATATTTTGAAGCAATTTATCGCATGTCGAAGGCATCACGGGAGTGAGCAGGGTGGCGACAAGTCGCAGTCCTTCGGCGACAGTGGCTAAACAGGAATCGAGCTTAGCACGGTCGGCAGCCTCGGTCGACTTCGCTAATTTCCATGGGGCTCGAGTGTCGATGTAAGCATTCATCGCACTGATGAAGACCCAGAGCGACTCCAAGGCATGACTGATTTGGCACTCCTCAAAGGAGGTCATGACCTTTCGTTCGGTGATAAGCCAAAGTTCCTTTAATGCTTTTTCTAAATCCTCATCGGCAGCAGGTGCCGGAATGACACCTGCGTAACTTCGGCCGACCATGTTCAAAAGTCGATTCACCAAGTTGCCCAAATTATTACTCAATTCAGATTTGTAACGCTCACCAAAAGTCTTGGCAGAGAAATCAGCGTCTTGTCCGACTACCATCTCGCGGCTGAGGTAAAAGCGGAAAGCGTCGGCACCGTGAGACTGCACAAGGCTAAGGGTCTCGGAAGCATTCCCCGCACTCTTGGATGCCTTCTGCGCATTAATCGTCCACCAACCATGCACCAGCAATTGCTTGGGTGGGGCGATATTCAGGGCCTTAAGCATACAGGGCCAGTAGACCGCATGGGGAGGGGCGAGAATATCCTTACCGATTACATGCACGTCTGCGGGCCAAAGTCCCTTGTCGGCTACGGCTGAATAGTAATTCGTGAGGGCATCAAACCAAACGTAGGTGACAAAGTTTCGATCAAAGGGGAGTTCGATGCCCCAAGTGAGTCGTGATTTCGGACGCGAGATACAGAGGTCGTTCATCGGCTCCTTCAGAAACTCGAGCACCTGCTTTTGTCGGAAGCGTGGATTAATGAATTCGGGGTGACCCTGAATGTGCTCAATCAACCAAGGCTGAAACTGTGAAAGCTTAAAATAGTAATTTTCTTCGGTGGACTGTGTGACCTCGCCAAATAATTCAGGCCAGTTGCCGTTTTCATCACGATCTTTATCGGTCAAGAATTGCTCCTGGCGGGTCGAATACCAATCAGTCTTTTGGCCTTTGTAGATTAAACCTTGGTCGTAAAGGCGCTGCAGAAAATCTTGGACGACTTTTTGGTGCCTGGGTTCAGTGGTACGAATATAATCATCGTTGGAGATCGTCAGGTTACTGAGCATCTCCTTAAAGGTGAATGCAATTTCGTCGACAAGTACCTGAGGTTCAATCTGGCGTTTCTGTGCAGCCTGTTGAACTTTTTGGCCGTGTTCATCCAGCCCCGTTAAGAAGTGTACGGGCCGACCCTGTAAGCGCTGATAGCGTGCGATCACATCGGCTAAAACCTTTTCGTAGGCGTGGCCGAGGTGCGGGGCACCGTTGGCGTAATCAATTGCGGTCGTGATGTAAAACGGACGTGGCATGCGAGAGGCGTACAGTTAGGGAATACCTAGACAAAGGACAACACCGAAGCCAACGGCGGCCGGCTTTAAATAAGGTGAATTAACGCTGACGCTGAATGTCTGGCTGATACGCGATTTCAAAGCTATAACTCGTACCGGCCCGTAAACTCATCGCCTTGTTGCGCTCGAGGACTTGATAGAAATGAACCTTACCCCAAATGGTGCGGTGCTTGCTGTCTTCCGATACAACTTTGGTCTCAAGCCACTCGGCATGAAAATCGTCGCGGAGGACTTCAGCGCGATACGATTCGGGGCCAACGGTAATTGCATTACCTGCTGACATACGGCTGTGGGTAGTGGCAATTGGGAGGACCAGTCGGAAATTATTTAAAATAACGTTAGCCTTAGGTGTTAAGGTAAAGCGACCCACGATGCGTCCGCCGGTTAATTCCCAGTCGACCTTTAAGGCACCCACACCGCTACTCATCTTCTCGTGACAATCAATGAGTTCAGGTTGGTCGTAACGGAAATGGTAGGTGCCGGCCTTGGTACCCATGACGACCTGTAAATTCTTTCCGTAGAAGGACGGCGTGAAAACTTTGGTGCCGATGGTGTATTCTGGAATGAACGGCGATGTATAGAAATTAGATGGCCAATCAAAGACGCCGGGCATGTGCGGGAAGGCCAATGAATCGGAGAACTTATGAATGCCACCTGAAACCACGGGGATCAGAATATGTAAACCAGACTCCGGGTCACTGTAAGCCAAGAGGCCTTGTTCCTTCTTTATATTTTTATCGAAGGAATAGAGTCGGCACATCGCATTTTTCTGCGGTGAACTGTGCATGTCGATATTACCACCGGCAGATTTAGCGAGCCGTGACCACTGTGAAAGGTAACGCGCAGCATCGAAATTAGCCATGCGCGTGGTGTGACCGGGAATGGTGTCACGTTCCGCATCGCGCACCACGATGATGCCGTGTTCCATATCGAAGAACGTCGTAAAGAAATTAGCGTAGAGTCGACGAATCAAGTCGCGTGCGAGCGGCTCTTTGTCCGAGGCAATCCAGCGGTCACGCAATGCCTGTAAGAGCAGGGTGATGCAGTGCATTTGTCCGTAAGCACCGATACCACGACCATAAGACCAGCCCAAACCATCTTCGCGCACGGTCTCCAGAATAATGCGGAGGTACTTCTCTGCAATCGTGCGAAGCTTGGGCAGCTTGGAGTCACGTATTTGGATATTCGAATGCAACTGCAGTGCCTGACGAATAAAAATGAGTGAGACGATACCGTAAAGGTCGAAGGCGCCTCCTAAATTATCCGCATTGCCGGCTTTAGAGGCGTCATCATGAAAACCACCCGTGGAAGCAGCGGTGAGGCGTTCAATAAAACGATCCAACAGCATTCCGGTTTCGTCTTTTTTGCTAAGTCCAAATGAGGCACGGCATACCGCTTTCGCGATATCAAAGGCCTGGACGTGGTCGTGGTGGTCGAGCGTAACGGCCAGTCGTTCGTCAATTAACTTACGCGTCGCCTCATCGAGGATGGCCCAAACGGCGTTGCGTTCACGGGTTGGCCCGAAAGCGAGTAAACCCAGACAGGCGAAAGCCATACCATTGTCGGAACCCTTGGATAAACGAACCTGGGCGGTGATGGTGCGAGCAACGATTTCAGGAATATTGTGACGCTCTAAGGTGAGCTCACCCGTGGCACGAAAGTATTCGCCAAAAGCGAGCGCGACATGACCTGGCTCGTCGGCACGAGAGACCTCGCCCTCAACTGGGACGATGTTGCCGTCGGCTGATATGGAACCGAGATTAAGTTTAAGAAGGGCCTTGGTCTGATCCAGGCACTGACTCGCGAAATTCTGCATGCGAAAGGTTGGGATTGAGGCATGCCCGCTAAGAGTCAATGCCTCATCGTAAAATAATTGTAATATCCGCAATCGGCCTAAGGCAAAAAGTGTTTATAACCCAATGAATAAAGGGCTAAAAATACCTTCAGGGACTCATAAGTTAACGTTCTAACCGATCAGAATAACGTACAGCTCTTTAGGTCCATGAGCACCGAGAACCAAGATGCGCTCGATGTCTCCGGTGCGACTCGGTCCAGTGATAAACGAAAGCATACTGGGGAGCTTTTGACCGTGCTTCGCGAGAACCTCGGCAAAGCAAACTTCAAGGTCGGCAACCACTTGGTCAACCGTCGCGATAACAACGTGCACCGGGGGGAGTACGGAAAGGGATCGACCGCCTGATGATTCACTGGAAACTAAAATGGAGCCAAGTTGGGCCACCAGCGCCTCACACGAAGTAATACCTGCATCACAGCCTTCGAGTTTTTGTTTATCAAATGAAGACGTTACTTCCCACTTTTCACAATTCAACGCTTCGGCAGCAGGAGAAACCAGTGGATGAGAATGGTAGGCAACTTTCTTCCACTTCTTTGTAAGTGCAATTTGTTGCAAAGCTTGATGCGCGGCCGACACGTCCGAAACGCGTACGAGATTGGCCTTAAGCTTAGCGAGATTCTCGGTGAGTAAATTCAATTGCTCCGAAAGCGTCTCACCGCCATCCGGTAGCCATGCCTTAACCGTGCCAGTCGAACGGCCGCTCACCGGCTCACTCTTAAAGTGCGGCTTCGGTGCGGTGACCTTTAAGGCCTCACGTACCCGAGCTAAAATCTCGTCGCGTGCATTAGCCATGGGACGACTCCTTCCATTGCTGTCGGAACGATTGTGCGGGTGCAGGAGGCAGGTCGCGGGTCTTCAACCAGGCACTTAAATAGGGCAGTGGGATTTTCTTGAGCAGCGGCAAGGTGAAGCGGAAAACTCTACCGCCGAACGCAAAGAGACGTGGACGTGAAATTACGAAATTAAAGCCGCGGTGGAATAAGCGATCAAACCAAGTGGGTGAAGTTTGATTGGCGTTCCGACGATTTTGCAACAGGTGGTGATGTAAATCAATGCGGACAGGACACGCGTCCGTACAAGCACCACACAAACTGGAGGCAGCCGATAAGTGATTCCATTGCTTGAGGCCCCGAAGGTGCGGGGTGATGACGGAGCCAATCGGTCCTTGATAAGTGGTGCCGTAGGCAAGTCCTCCGATATTTTTAAAGATGGGGCAAACATTCAGACACGCACCGCAACGAATGCAGTGCAGTGAATCGCGCTGTTCGGGGTCGGCCAATATCTGAGTGCGTGCGTTATCTAAGAGCACCAAATGGAATTCTTCCGGTCCATCACATTCGCCGGGTTTACGCGGTCCGCTGTACAACGTATTGTAACAAGTCATCGGCTGACCTGCACCGGCCGTGGCGAGCATCGGGAGTAGGACAGAAAGGTCGTCGAGTTTCTTAACGACCTTCTCAATACCCGAAAGTGCAATATGAATACGGGGTAAGGCTGCGGTCAGGCGCGCATTACCTTCATTTTCAGTAATCGAAATCTGACCGGTTTCAGCGACCAAGAAATTGGCTCCAGTGATACCCACATCGGCGTCAACGTAGAGCTGACGGAGGTGACGGCGCGCAATCATGGTCAGCTCCTCGGGACTGTTCGTCGCAGCGGTGCCTAAATGTTTGGTGAAGAGGGCGCTGATTTCCTCGCGCTTCACGTGCATACACGGAAAAACAAAGTGGTAGGGTGCTTCGCCTCGCAACTGCTGAATGAATTCTCCGAGATCGCTTTCGACCACGCTGTAGCCTGCTTTTTCAAGCGCATCATTCAGGTGAATTTCTTCCGTCGTCATGCATTTCGATTTCACGACAGCCTTGGCTTTGGCCTTGGCGATGAGTTGCAGAATGATTTGTCGGGCTTCCTCGGCGTCCCGCGCCCAGTGCACCTTTCCGCCATTGCTTTCAAATTTAGCCACAAAGGCTTCGAGTGTATTGGCCAGGTCGTTAACAGCAGTCCACTTGGCCAGCGACGCCACATCACGCGCACGCTCCCAGTCACGGTAACGTGCTTTCTGGATGTCACGATTCGTGTAGTAACCACCTAAAGCCTTATTAATAAAAATACGCTGCGGACCGTCCGCCGTCGAGGTGGTCGCCTCTTTCAAGAAAATATCTTTGGCGTTAGACATTATTGAGGTAGCCCTTCGGCGAGGACTTCGGCGATGTGCATGGGGCGAATCGGCTTACCTTCACGCGTGAGCCAACCACCGATCTGCAATAGGCAGGAAGGGTCTGAGGATACGACGTAATCGGCACCGGTACGAGCCAGGGCACCACCTTTAACTTGCACCATGGCGGTGGATATCATCGGGAACTTTACCGAGAAAAGTCCACCGAAGCCACAGCATGATTCAGATTCGTCGGTTTCAATTAACTCCAAACCGCGCACCGCACGTAAAAGTTGGCGGGGCTCCTCCTTGAGGCGAAGTTCACGCAGCGCGTGACAGCCATCGTGGTAAGTCACTTTTTTGCTAAGCTTCGCTCCAATATCCGTGACACCTAATTTGTTCACCAAGAATTCAGAAAATTCAAAGGTGCGTTGAGCCAGCTCCTTGGCTTCGGCGGCATGCGGAGTGTCTTTAAGTAATTCAGGATAAAATTTCTTAATCATCGCCACACAAGAACCCGAAGGACCCACGACCACTTCCGCACCCCGAAAAACTTTTAAGGTACGGATGGCACCCTCGCGGGCGACCTCCCATTGGCCAGAGTTAAAGGAAGGCTGTCCACAACAGGTCTGCTCTGAACGGAATTCAGTGTCGTGCCCCAATTTTTTCAATACCCGGACGGTCGCTAAACCCACCTGAGGGGCAAGTTGGTCGACGAAACAGGGAATGAAGAGGGAGATGCGCACGCTTTAGCGTAGGAAGGCTTCGTGTAAACCACCGTCGACCGTGATGATCTGACCGGTAGTTTTGTTAAGGCGTTGAGTCACGAGTAAGAAATATGCTTCAGCTTGGTCAGCAGGCGTAATCGGATTTTTGGTCAGCGTACGTTCTGCGTAGAATTGTGAGAGCTTGGTGGTAAGCGATTCACTCGCTTCATCATCGGTATAAGGAATATTATACTTCGCAAGCGACGCGATCACTCGGTCACGTGGGAACATCGCAGAGCCTTGAACGACGGTGGCAGGGGCAACACCGTTGACGCGAACGAGTGGCGCTAACTCCATCGCCAATTCGCGCACCAAGTGGTTGGCGGCGGCCTTAGAAGTATCATAAGCGACTGATCCCTTCTTGGCGACCGCGGCATTGGCACTAGTGGTCAGCACCAAGTTACCACGCAGGCCCTGTTCTTTCCATGACTTGAAGGCTTCATCGGCGACAAGGTAACTGCCGGTTACATTCAATGCAAAGGTGAGGGCCCATTTATCATCAGGAATGTGTCCCGTCGTATCAGGCGAAACGAAGATGCCCGCCGTCACACAGATGGAATCAAATCCACCGTAGGCGAGGGAAACTTCATCCAACATTCGACGAATCGAGGCACGATCCATGATGTCTCCACTCAATCCGATAGCGGGACCACAATTGGAAACACCCGTACCCGCGACACCAATGCCGACTCCGTACTGGTCGGTGATTTCTTTCGCAGTCGCCTGGGCGGCTTCGACATTCTTATCGACGCAAACAATGTGCGCACCTTCTTTGACGAGACGGTGAGCCGTTTCCTTGCCGATGCCTGAGCCAGCACCAACGACGATAATAATTTGTCGCGCCAGTTCCTTTTCGGCAGGCATGCGCTTCAACTTCGCTTCTTCAAGTAACCAGTACTCGATATCAAAAGCTTCTTGTTGGGGCAGGGCGACATATTCGTCGATCGCTTCAGCACCGCGCATCACTTCAACAGCACAGTTATAAAATTCGGCGGTGACACGTGATTCCGACTTATCCTTACCCCAGGCAATCATGCCCAAGCCCGGAATTAAAATCACCGTGGGGTTGGCATCGCGCATGGCGGGTGAATTGGCATGCTTACAATTCTGATAGTAAGTCGCATAGTCTTTACGATACTGTGTAAGACCTGCGGCTAGTTTTGTCTTAAGCGCGGCTGCGTCTTCCGACTGCGGATTCCAGGCGATGTACAGGGGTTTAATCTTGGTGCGCAGGAAGTGGTCAGGGCAGGATGTTCCCAGTTCCGCCAAACGCGGTGCATCGACCGAATTAACAAAGCGTAGAATTTTGGCATCATCCTGAATCGTGCCGACCATGCGCTTATCCTTACAGACTTGTCCGCGTAACCATGGAAGAATGGCAGCTAAAGTCGCCTGACGTGCGGGAGTGTCGAGGGTTTGATACTTAGCCCCACCGAAGGCTTTAGCATCGCCACCTTTAGCCTGATACTTCGATTCAATGTATTCGGCCGCCTGTTCAATGAATGACAGGGTTAACTCATAACAGGCCTTGTCGTTATCATCCCACGAAATAAAGCCGTGCTGTCCCATCATGATGGCACGAATGTTGGGCTGCTTCTGCGCAATGTCCTGCATCGCTAGGCCGAGCTCAAAGCCGGGGCGCATCCACTTCACATAAGCCATTTTACCGCCGAAGATTTGTTGCGTCAGGGCCGCACAGTTTTTCGATGCCGCGATCGAGATGATGGCATTCGGGTGCATGTGATCAACGTGCTTGCCGGGCAAGAAGCTGTGCAAGGGTGTGTCGATCGACGATGCACGCGGGTTGAGATTAAAGGTGGTGTGGTTATACATCCCTACCATATCGTCCTCCGCCTTAGACTTCAGGCCCTTATCACCGCGAGCGGCGTAGAGTGGCTGTAAGGCGATTAACTTGTCTTGATACAGTGAAGAGAAGTTATCGCGTTTGCTGGTGCGCAAATCACCACCCGAACCTTTGACCCATAGTACTGCGGTATCTTTACCGGTCAGTGGATCTTTCTCGATTAACTTCGAAGACGTATTGCCGCCACCGGTATTGGTGATGCGTTGATCCGCGCCCAGTTGATTGGAGCGATAGACCAAGCGACCAACACCGTCGAGTTTAGCGACTTCGGCGTCATTCCATAGGTGTGAAACGTATTTGTAATGAGACATAGGGAAAAATTTAGGAGCGTGGGAGTTTTTGAAATACTTGTAGGGCCTTTACCCACTGCGCGTTGGGTTGTTGCGCATAGTTTTCGAAAGTATTAGAGTTCCGAACGATTTGGCGGATTTCAGTTGGGCCTTTCACATCCTTAAGTGCAAACGCTTGAACGAGAATATTTCCCGCCGCCGTGGCTTCGACGGGTCCAGCCACAACGTTTCGACCGGTGGCACTTGCCGTGGCCTGATTGAGCAGGGCATTGCGACAACCACCACCGACAACGTGCAGGGTTTTAATTTTTCTTTGGGTTAATTTCTCGAGTCCATCGATCTCGACTCGGTACAAGAGCGCCAGTGATTCAATGATACAGCGTGCGATTTCACCATGCGTCTTCGGCACCGGCTGCTTCGTTTCGCGACAGTACGACTGCACCTTGTTAACCATGTCGCCCATTTTAGCGAAACGTGCATCGTCAGGACGAATAAGCGAACGTAAGGAGGGCGCAGATTGCGCTAACTTGGTAATTTTTGAGTAGTCAGAGACTTCACCCTTGGCTGCCCATTCGCGGCGACACTCCTGGAGAATCCAAAGACCGACTAAACATTTTAAGAAACGAGTGGTGCCGGCAAAGCCGACTTCGTTAGTGAAGTTCGCTTTTAGTACCGAAGGGTTAATGAGCGGCTTGGGTAGCTCGACGCCTAAGAGCGACCAAGTGCCAGAAGATAAGTACGCCCAATCTTTTCCTGGCAGCGCTGGCACCGCAACCACGGCCGAGGCTGTATCATGCGCACAGGTGGCAACGACGGTCGTGTTTTTCAGTCCGGTCTCTTTCGCTAAGTAAGGAAGCACCTTACCGACCTTCGTGCCTGGAGCGATGGGCTTGGGTAAGAGGTGAGTGGGGATTTTTAGTTTCTTTAACAACGGCTTAGCCCAGTCGCGCTTCTTGGTGTCCCAACACTGGCTGCCAGAGATAAGGGTTTCTTCTGCGCGTGCCTGACCCGAAAGTAACCAAGTGATATAATCTCCAATTAACAAAAACTTATCGGCAAACTGCAGAAGCTCGGGTCGGTTTTCGACATCATCGAGCAACTGATAGAGTGTGTTAATCGACATCGACCCAATACCGGTGGCAGCGAAGATGGCTGGTGGAGGAACTTTTTGGTGTGCGAGTTTGAATGAACGTGCGGTGCGTTCATCGCGGTAAGTGTAGGGCAAGGAAAGCAACGGGCCATTTCCCTTGGTGAGCACGTAATCGACGCCCCATGAATCGCAGGCGATGCTCTTGATTTTATAACCCTTTGCGCCCTTGGCTAATCCGATTCGGATTTCGCGGAAGATTCGGATAATATCCCAACGCAACGTCACATTGGCCACAATCGCTCCATTGGGGAAGCGATGCACTTCCTTCATCTCTAATTTCCCTTGGCGCAGGGTACCGCGAATCACGCGTCCTGATTCGGCTCCGAGGTCAATGGCAAGGTAGTGTGGCATGTGCGTAAATCCGATTACAGTCCCAACATCTTTTGGCGGTAATGTTCGTCTGGGCGTCCCGCAATGCGTTCGACCTGTGATTCATCCATGAACACCGGTCCGCCTAAAGCAGCTGCACCTAAGAAAATCTCTGCTGCTTTTTCGGCCATCAAAAGTGCACCCATGACCGCCTTCGGTGAGTTGCCTAAGGCGATGATGCCATGGTTTTTTAATAAGATTAATTTTGGTTCACGGCCGGTACGTTTAATAAAGGCCTTGGTTTGATCGCGGATGGCTTTGGCGAGAACTAAACCCGGATCAACGTAAGGCACGAAGACCGATTCGGTTCCACAGACAACAATCTCGTCGGGGAAAATTCGGCGCGTCGCGAAATCGTAGGCTCGCGGTGAACAAAGAATTTTATTTACAGCGATGGCGTGAACGTGTCCCACACACTGAACACCCGGCAAACCGAGAAGCCAGGCGTGAAACAATGCTTCAACCGAGGGCTTCTTCGCTGTCGGATCAACACGTGCATCGAGCAAAGCTTTATCGACGGCTCGATCATCTAATTTGTTTTTATCAAAAAGTGGTAGCAGTTTATCAAAACGGCAGACGGTGACATCTTCAGTGCGGAGTTGGGCAAGGTTAGTACCCGACGCCTTCACCGCAAAAGTTTCACCATCCAATCGCGTCGAAGAGTTGCCTTCGCCGAGAATGGCCATGCGGAGGGCTGGCGCACCCATTTCATGTGAAAGGTCGAGTAGACCCTCAATTGCCGTGGAGTGAGTGGCCATCTTAGTACTTACCACAAAGGGCGACCTTAATGCCTAATTCCTGAAAAGCAGCGGCTTTGGCCATTAAACCCCGGCGTGCAGCGGCAGGGGAGGGGGCATAAACGACCTGAATGTGGTTAGAAGGGTGGCGGGCCATCATTTGATCCCGACTTACTCCTGGGAGAACGGCATGCATAATCGGCCACTGTGAAGTGGTGAGCTTCCAGCGTTCTTCGGTTTCAGCACGAGGGAGTTCGATGATTTCGCCGAGGCCTAAATCGCAATGCAATTCGTTATCGCGGACAAAAATTCGCGACCAGACAATCCAGCCAGGTTTAGAAATGCCTTTGACCGTACCACCACCAAGACGGAAGTACATGGCGGGCTGACGTTCGGATACGGTTCCTTTATAACCACCGATAAAATGCTGCACCGGTGCGGCACCAGAGATGAGGAAAACCCAAACATACTCATCGATCGTGCGCTTGCCCGATGGACCCGTGTACTGACGGCCCCAACGTAAATCGTGCAAGGTGTTCTCAGGTTCATAACCTAATTCCTTCCAGAGTTGGTAAGTAATCAGGCCATCGAGACCGGCACACTCATCCACTTCATTGAAGTGGGGGAGGGCTTCACCTTTAAAGAGTTCGCGCTTATTCTTACGGTCAAATACCGGTGGGCGGCTGCGATTATTTAAGAGGCCTTCCACCAGGTCAGATGCGGGAGCCAAATCTTTCAAACCTTGTTGGTACTGAATACCAATGGTCGCACAGCCAAAGTCATCGGCGATTCGCACCGCCGCGATGTACATTTTAAGCTGCGCCAAAGTTTGCGAGCGGGTGAGTTCGGTTTTTTCGTTCTTGCCCCAAGCGAACTTCATACCTTTTTTAAGTAACCACTTTAAAGCTTTCTCCGCTTCGCTGTCCTTCGTCTTTATCATTTCGGCATAAAGGGACGACTGACTGAGACGTTCTTTATAAACACCGGTTTGGTGAATCAATTCATCGGGGATGATCGCGTTGTACATACCCATACAACCTTCATCAAAGACACCCATGATCGCTTTTTGCTGACGGAATTTTTGGGCAAAGACCCGACCACGACGAGCGTCAGGATTGCTCAGCGGGCGGGTGAGGGTGTTGACATGCTTAGTGGCGTGAGAGACGGAACCTTTTTTCAGCCAAGTGCGCAGGCCATTGAGGAAGGGCGCATCGGTAAAATCTTCGCTCCACAGTGAGGAGAATTTAATACCGGCTTTGAGCATCGAACCATTGAGGTTAAGCATACCGACCAGACCAGGCCAAGTACCGGACCAATTGGCGACGGTCAGAATGGGGCCTTGGTGCGTGAGCAAACCAGGGAGGATGTGGTGCGAGTATTGCCAGACGGCTTCGGCCACAATCACCGGAGCGTGCGCGGGAATTTTTTTGAAAACTTCGATGCCATATTTTTGCGAATCGATGAAGCTGTGTTGAACTTCCTTACGGTAGCCGTGGGCACGCTTGACCGTGTAACCCTCGGCACGAAGCGCGAGCGTTAGGTCATGTTCCATTTTCAACTGTGCGGCTTCGCACTTTTGATTAGCCGAGGCGCGTAAATCGCCATTGGCCAGGAGGTAAATGATTTGGGATTTCATGGGTTAGGGTATATCAGAGAGTTAGGCGGTGATAACGTGTGAAACGGGAATCTTAACTTTGGCTTTAGCGATGGCAGATGCATCGGTATCGATCACTAAGAAAAGGTTATTAAGGTCACGCGTCACAGCACAGGGGCCATTGCGACCGAGCTTGATTTTATTTAGGCAAAGCAGGACTTCATCGCTGCGGCGAATCACTTCACGTTGCTGATGGGAAATATCGCGCTGCGAATTCCATAAACCATTTTCGTCAATACCTTCAGCACCGAGTAGCGCACAATCAAAGTTCCAACGCGCAACTTCCTCTAGGGTGCGATCGCCAGCCACCATCGCATGGTGAGCCAAGTAGAGTCCGCCGGGAATATAAACTTCGACGCCCGGTAAGCTAGCCACGAGCTGAGCCGTGGGTATCGAGGTGGTGACAATTTGCAGATCAGGAATCTTGGCAGCGACAATGGCTTCGGCGGCAAAGTAAACCGTTGAACCAGAGTCCAAGTAAATTGTCATGCCGGCTTTCACACGCGTTGCAGCTTTTTCGCCGACCCGACGTTTGCTGTCGGCTTCTTCCGTCTTACGCGCATCGAGCGGTGGGAAGTTGCGATTAAAATCCGTGAGTGCTCCACCATGGGTTCGCGTCAATCGACGTTGACTCTCCAACTCAGTGAGATCGCGGCGAGCAGTGGCCTCGGAGACATTGAATTGTTTACAGATTTCTAAAACAGGGACGTACCCGACGTTGCCTAACATTTTGGCGATAGCCTCGCGACGAGCCTCGATGATGTGACGTGCAACTTTCATAGGGTATATTTAAATGAGCGTTCTCAGCCATATAGCAATCCCGCAATCCCAGCGCCTGGTCTCCATCTTAATCTATTTCGCACAATATACATTATGTCTAATACAGTAATATACAATAAATATGGGCGTATTATGTATGTTTATACTATTATCTTGGGGCTTTTAATGGCCTAGGTATGCTTGCCTCTCTTTGTATGAATTGTGACACCTATCGCTCATATTGCATGAGATCTGTAGCGGTTTTGGTCTGTCTTTCGGTCCTCTTTTTAGTGGGGTGCGCGAGCACCGGAACCGGCACTCAGTCTACGACTCGGGAGACCTTTAACCAGACCCCGATCGACGGGTACATTCCTTGCGCCGCGATTCAACGCCGGACCCAGCCCATCACCTGCCTCGTCCTGCACCACACGGCGACCGCCCTTCCCTCCGCCATGCAGACCCTGCAAGGCAAGACGAGCAGCCATCGGGTCGGCATTCATTACCTGGTCAGCGACGAACCTAAGCCACGCGTCTTTCGCATGGCTCACGAATGCTTCGCAACGTCACACGCCGGCAAGAGTCAGTGGAAAGATTATAATGGCCTCAACCAATATTCAGTCGGCATTGAAATTGTTAATCTAGACGGCAACGTTCACGCGTATCCGCCAGCACAGATTGCCGCCATTATCCGACTGTGCCAGGATATCATCCGTCGAAATAATATTAACCCTGTCAACGTCGTGGCACATTCTGATATCGCCGTGGGCCGCAAGGTCGATCCGGGTTCATTGTTTCCCTGGGCGCAATTAGCAGCCGCCGGCGTCGGCGCCTGGCCCGATGCCAGCGAGGTGTCACGCTGCACTCAATTGTACCAACGCGGCCTACCCACAACGGCACAAATTAAGCTCATGCTTAAAACCTACGGCTACGGCTTCGACGATAATTCTGATGCCAATCTTAAGTTAGCCATCGAAGCGTTCCAGCGTCACTTCCGCGGCCGCAAAGCAGATGGCGTAATTGATGTCGAAACCATCGCCATACTGGCGGCTTTGAATTCCAAGTATAACGGCGTTAATCCGCCCACACCAAACTTAGCGACTTCGCCAGCGGTGAAGAAGTGAGCGAAGCGTATCCCGCACACGGTTCAGGAAGGTCTTAATTTTTTCGAGTGCGTTGATAATCAGGTCACGCTCAGGGTATTTGAAATAGTATAGGATCGCCGCATAGCACGAGGCGCCGATGGCGGCACCGATGGACATGCTGAGCATGAGGTTGATTTTTTCATTCAACCACGACTGACATAAATTGGCGAAGAGCTGGCAGAATTGATAAGCCACCATGCCCATAATTAACGAGCCACCAATCGTGAGAAGGAATGGCTTCAGTAGACTCTCCGAGAAAAACTCTGGTGAAGACTTCTTAAGTTCGCGTCGCAGCAGGAAATACTGCGCGATAGCCGCAATGGCGTTGGCAACAGCCAGCCCGATAATTCCATAACCATAATAAATCGCTAGAACCGAGAATACGACATTCACCGCGACCGATCGAATCGCCACATTGAACGTCGCCTTTGTCTTACCTACGACATTGAGCGCCCGCGTGACCATTGAAATCATGGCGTGAAACGGCATCGCTAAGGAAAAGAGCACCAAGACCGTTTCGGTGTTAGCACAGTCCTGAGCCTTGAAGTGACCAAATTCAAAAAGGAGTTTCACGATTTTAATCGAGAAGACCGCAAAGCCCATCGCGGCTGCGATATTGATCGCCATGATTAAACGCATCCCGCGTGCGTAGTTTCGTCCCATGGAGGCAAAGTCTTTTTCGGCAAAAGCCGTCGCCATCGCTGGGAACATCACCGTGGCAATCGTGGTCGAAAAGAGCCCGATGGGTAATTCAACAATTCGATTCGCAATATAGTAATAGGTCAGGCCGGCACCATCGACGTTGAAGGCCAAGGTTCGTGAAATCAGAAAGTTAATTTGTAAAATACCGGCACCGAGTGCCGCCGGCACAAACGCGATCCGCAACGCATGCCAGGCCTGTTCATCGGCCTTCATGAAATGTCGACGCCAACCCGCTTGGTGGAGTCCCCACATCGGAATCAAGAGCTGCATGGTGCCACCGGCCAACGCCCCGACGCATAACCAGCGTGCCTTACCCATATCCGTTTCCGCCAGAAAGTTTCCAAAAAAGCCAATCCCCAGAATCA
>CAIVVQ010000144.1 GCA_903909465.1 uncultured Opitutia bacterium
ACATCAGCCCCAGTGACGCCCGCGCGAATGGCTTTGAGTGCCAGCTGTTGAGCTTTGCGTACAGATTGAACCATGCGCCTCTGAATCGGTGTGGCGCGTCCCTTTAAATAGGTGCGTGTCATGTCGCCGTAGTTACCTGAAGCGCGGTCGCGCGGAAAAATATCCACGACGAGCAATTGTCCCGTCAAAATGGGTCCACTGCCCTCACTGTGGCAATCCACCGCTTGATCGCCAGGGGCGCAAATCATTCCCGCGTCGAGCTGTCCGCCTGCTGCAGTCACCGCAACCTGAACCTGAGAATGTAAAATTTCTGCCGTTAGGGTTTTCTTATTCCACAAAAGTTTACCTGATTTGTCGGCCTTCGCCTCGGCGAGAATTTTTTCGACGACCTTGAAGCCTGCACAAGCCGCTCGATTGCCGGCCTTAATGCCATCGATTTCTTTTTTGGTTTT
Organism: uncultured Opitutia bacterium; assembly: GCA_903909465.1. Lineage (GTDB taxonomy): Bacteria > Verrucomicrobiota > Verrucomicrobiia > Opitutales > UBA953 > UBA953. Next base: position 453 of record CAIVVQ010000144.1, read on the forward strand.
AATCCAACGATTAGCAAACAACGGCGGCGCTGAGCGTTCATCTTGTGCCGAGCCGGCGGAAATTAAATTTAGTCCGAGTTCTTTTAAGCGCAGGAAAAGTCCGACGGGGAAATCCGATGGTACGCGAAATTCTTTAATGCCTTCACGCAGTGCAGCAAATGTGATGGCGTCGGCCACTCCCGCGCGGGGGTTGGTGCGACGGAGGTCGTTGATGATTTCGGTCAGGTTAAGCACCTCGTCGAAGGCCGACTCTTTTTGGGCGCGACCCACTTCAAGCAATGGGAGTAAGCCAATGCGTCGGCCGCCAGCGCTGAAAGCCGGAAACGGATCGGCCGCTTGAAAATCGGAAAACCATCGGAGGTCGGCGCTCTTCGACGGTGCAGCATAGAGGAGCACCTCGGGTGTTTTCTTTTTATTTCGAGCACTTGCCATACTTACGGACGAACCATGCACCTCTGGGCACAAAGTGCAAACCGTTGCCGTGGGCCTCAGGTTAATAATCTAAACCTACAAATAACCGCATGATTCGGATGCAATCGGGCGCGGGTTTTAACCAAGGAGACGAGGGAGGCTTGACCTTGGCGGGGCGGCTTGGAATAGTCCGATTCCTTGGCCACGCGGGTATCGTTCAGTGGTAGGACCCCACTCTTCCAAAGTGGTGACACCAGTTCGAATCTGGTTACCCGCACCAAGGCATTCGCTTAACTCCGCCAAGGCAATTGGCCGGCCGGAGCGACTTCTAAGAATTCCTTCCAAGCCTCAACTTCGTCGGGGGCCAGCGAAGACGCTACCACCAGTCGCCACTTCGGCTTGGTCGGCGGGCGGCGCAGGGTCATGCCTGCTTGTTCGGGCAAGCGATTGGCTTTGCGCGAATTACAACGGATGCATGCCGTCACGATATTTTCCCAGCTGGTTTTACCGCCGACATCACGCGGGACAACGTGATCGAGGTTTAGCTCTTCTTCTCTGAAATTACGCCCGCAGTACTGGCAGTGGTGCGCATCGCGCAGGTAAACATTGCGTCGACTAAAGCGGATTTCGCGACGCGGCACGCGATCGTAAGCACCCAATAATAGAACGCGCGGCATGCGCAGGATAATGCATGGCGAGCGCACGGCGAGGGCTTCGGGGGGCGGATTTGCCAAAGAATGTGTCACCCACTCGGCGGCAGGGAAAACACGGTGTCCGCCTTCATCGGAATGCACCACGGAGGCACGGCCGCGAAAGAGCAGATTCATGGCACGCAATACACCGACGATGTTTACCGGCTGCCACAGTCGGTTTAAAACAAGAACGCGATGGTCGAGGCGGGAGGCCACAGTGAGGAAACCTTAACTGTCTTTACGAAGCGGTCAATCGCGTCTCGGCGAAAGCGTGACGCGATTAAAAGAATAAAACCAGAATGACTAACGCGAAGATCGCGATGCCCATCACGCCCCAGATAATCGTGTCGCGACTCATCGGCGCGCTCACGGGAGCAACAGGAGCTTGGAAAGTGGATTCTTCTTCGGTCGCAACGTCGAGCGGGCGACGCACCACGCGTGCAGAGTGGTAAGCATTGTAATCCGCACACGCCTTCTCGTCATCTAAGCGCAAATATCGTGCGTAGACTTTAACGAATCCGCGGCGGTAAACATCAGCCAAAGGGATCGACTCGAACTGATTGGCTTCCATCGCCTGCAAGTAGTCGGTGCGTAATTTAGTGAACTCGGCGGCTTCGCGTAGTGTGACACCGAGACGCTGACGGGCTTCTTGTAGTTTTTCGCCGAGGGTTTGCATAGGCCGAGCATCAGCAAGCCCCCTAAAATAGGCAAGCCTCTGATGCCCTTTAAATAAAGAGCCCCCAGAGCAGGAGGAAGGGGAAGGCCAGGAACTCGATTCCGACGCTCATCATTTGACGGAAAAACGGGATATTAATTAGAACCAGGAGAATGACGAAGCCCCAGCGGGCAAGGGTGTAGAAGATTTCTTCGGAGAATATGCCCAGGCGAAGGGCGAGACGCGAACCATCCAGCGGGGGGATTGGTATGAGATTAAACACGACGAGGGCGGCGTTCATGAAAATGCCTGTAAGCAGAAAGTGGACAAAGGTGGCATCGCCGGCGGTCTGTGAACCCAATGGATTCAACCCCCCGAGCCCGCCGATGAGGGCGAAGCTGAGGCAGAGCACCAGGTTCATCGCTGGGCCGGCCAAGGTAATTAGGATATCGTCGACGCGGCGGGTCTTGGGATTCGGCAAAGAAATTTGGACGGGCTTGCCCCAGCCGATCATGGCGAAACCACCCGAGTAGCCGGCAAGGATGGGAAGGAAAATCATTAAGGCCGGGATGGCGATGGTCCCAAGTGGGTCGGTGTGCGCGAAGGGGTTGAGGCTGACTCGGCCCTGGGCGCGCGGGAGTGGGTCGCCACGGTAGTCGGCCATCCAGGCGTGGCCAAACTCGTGCAGCCCGATAGATATAATTAATAATATAAGTGTGAGGGCACCCCAGCGAAGTTGGTCGAGCGTTGCAGCGTCCATAAGTATGCACCCGAAGTTGTACGATGTTACACATTAGCCAACCCGAAAGACCTGCATAACCCTTGAGGCATTAAGAAAAATCCTTTAACACCTTGGTATGTCGCTCGCCGCCCGCATCCGTCTCGCCCAAGCGCGAGGGCTGCCGTTAAAGCAGGCTCGAGTCCTGGCGAAGCTGGATACGCCTAGAAAAATTCAGGATTTCTTGGTGAACTTTCCGCAGAATTTCGAGCCCGAAGGCGACACGGCTCGATCCGTCCGCTCCACGCTCGAGGCAAACTGCGCGCACTGCATTGAGGGTGCGATGATTGGGGCGTTTGCGCTATGGTTGCAAGGTCACCCTCCCCTGCTGATTGATCTCCTTGCGCATCAAGACATGGATCATGTGATTGCACCCTTTAAATACAAAGGTCGGTGGGGAGCGCTCTCGAAAACTAATTACGTGTGCCTGCGGTGGCGCGACCCCGTCTATAAGAGCGTGCGCGAGCTCGTGATGTCGTATTTCCACGAGTACGCCAAGGGTCCTCGAAAAACTTTGCGCAGTTATTCTCGCCCTTACGACCTGAGTAAATTGCCGCTAAAGAAATGGGTGACCCGTACGGAACCTTGCTGGGAAATTGCCGATTTAATTACGGCAGCTAAACATTATGAAATCGTGACCGACGAACAAGCGCGCGCGCTACGTCCACGCGATGCGGTCGAAGTGTCATCGGATAAGTTAACCGTGTTCCCGATTCCTCGCTGGAAACGGCAACGGCTTTAATTTTTCTGCGCGGCCTCGAAGGCGCACGCTGCTGCGCCGACCACACCCACATCGCCGCCTAAGCCAGCAGGTACAATCGTACAGACGGCGGCGAGGCGCGGGAATGCATACTTCAATGCCTTGGTGCGCATTGGCGTAAAAAGCACATCGCCTGCCGCGGTGACGCCGCCGCCGACCACGATCATCTCTGGATTAAAAGTATTGATGATAACCGCCAGGCCTCGTCCGAGGTATTCGGTCGTCTCATCCCAAATTTTTACGGCGAGTGCATCTTTCTCGGCGAGCGCTTGCAGAACGTGGTGCGTGGTCACTGCATCGACAGAGCCAGCGAGGGTTAAAATTTTTGATGAAGCACCAGCCGCAAGGGCCTCGCGTGTTCGTCGTGCAATCGCCGTGCCCGAAGCCATGACCTCATAGCACCCGTTGCCACCGCAGGGGCATGGCGGGCCTTTAATATCAAGGGTAAGGTGGCCGAGTTCGGCAGCGTTGCCATTGGCGCCCCGCATTAATTTTCCGTCGACGATTACGCCGCCGCCGATGCCGGTGGAAATCGTGACATACACCAGGTTTCGCTTTCCGCGTCCGGCGCCAAAGAGGTATTCGCCGAGTGCCGCCGCATTCGCGTCGTTATCAATGCGCGCGGGCAAGCCGAAGGCCTTACTGATTTCGCCTTCAATGCTGTAACCGCTCCAGCCTGGTAAATTGGGCGAGCCGTCCACGCAGCCGCGTGAAATATCCAGCGGACCCGGTGATGCGATGCCAATGCCAAGCAAGTCAATCGGCTTAAGGTTGAGTTCCTGTAAAAGTTTTTTTGCGCCTTCGACCGCACGCTCAATTGCTTGCGCCGGACCTTTGCTGGCAACGGTTTCAACGCGATCCGATTTAAGGACGCTGCCATCTTCAGCTACGACACCGAAGGCGATTTTGGTGCCGCCTAAATCAAAAGCTAAAACTTTACGCATGAGATTAATCGCGAACGGGTCGCGAAAAGTCGTCCTGCAGTCGCACAATGTCCGTCAAATCAGGCGTCGAACTTTCCAATAAAATACTATCCTCGAGGGCC
>CAIVVQ010000145.1 GCA_903909465.1 uncultured Opitutia bacterium
CGACGGCCAAACCAAGCCGCCGCGCGGCTACAAAACGGGCATTCGCCATCAATCAGAACGATAAGCGGCGAGGGGGACATTCCGTAAAGGTTGACCTAAATAAACTGGGAGTGAAGGCCTTTTGGCTTAGTTTTTCGGGAGGGACGAAAAGCGGCTCAAATCGTGGGAACGCGCTTGTCATAGGGGCGGCTGACTGCCAAATAAACCCTTCCTACTGACTGGAAGGGTATCCAAGTGGCTAAAGGTCGCGGACTGTAAATCCGTTCAGCTTGCTGTTCGTGGGTTCGAATCCCACCCCTTCCACCAGCAGGAAAATCGGGCACCCCAAAAGGGTGTTCCGTGCTAAATTCGTTTATTCCGCGTTGACTCCGAGGGCTCGCCACGGCTTCCCTACTGACACACATGGCAAACATCAAAGCTAACAAGAAAAGCATCCGTCAGACCGCTGCTCGCGCTGCTCGCAACAAAATCGTACGCACCCGCCTGAAGACCCTCGTCAAGGGCTTCTCCACCGGTGGCAACGCTGCCAGCGCCTCACTCGTCGCTTCTGCTGCCGACAAGGCCGTGAAGTCGGGCGTGATTCATCGCAACAAGGCGAATCGCATCAAGGCTCGCCTCGCGAAGAAATTAGCTGCCGCTAAGAAATAATGCCTTCGGGCATCCACCTAAACCCCGACGTCTGTAATGAGACGACGGGGTTTTTTATTTCTCCATGAGCACCCTCCCCACTTCCATCGGATTTTCCCCGGGGCTGCTGAATGAGGAAGCGATTCGCATGGATGTGATTGGCGGCGGGCCTGGATGGGTCGCCATCAATAAACCTTCGCACATCGCCTTCGAAGATCACCCCTGGCAAAACGGCTCCCCACATTTAATCGGAGCGATTCGCGTGCAGCTCGAACTGGCTAAACCCGAAATCGTTAAACTTGGACTCAAAGAGCCGTCCTCTGTTTACGGACCTGAACCCGAAGTTTCAGGCGTCGCCATCATCGCCGATCGTGCAAGCTCACTCAACGATTGGCGCGATGCCCTGGGCTCCTTCCAGTTGGAATTCGAATACACTTTCATCGCCCGCACCGAAGATGCCCCTGCAGACGGCGGCGTGTGCGATTTGCCCATCGGGATGGACGACACCCGTAGCCGCGCCTTCATCTCGCGACAGCGCGGCAAACAAGCCGAAACTGAATTCATCGGCGGCGAAAGTTTCGAACGCTGGCGCGTTTGGACAGCAACCACTCGCTACCCTCGACGAGACCAAGTTCAAATCCACGCCAACGAATGCGGCCTGCGCATCGCGGGCGAATTGCAATACGCCCGCACGGGTCGCGTGACGTTGGCCGACACGGTTTACCGCGGACGGATTAATAAAGGTGAAGACAAGCCACTGCATCGCTCCCTTCTCCTGCACTTAGGAAAAATTTCGGGTAACATCGCCGGCACGCCCTTTAGTATCACCGCTCCACCGCCCGATGATTTTGCGGCCGTGCTCAAGCGCCTACAGAAAGCACGCTAGCCTTTCGGGAAGTTAAGTCGGAAGCGATCCGCGGTCCGCACATAGCCATCCGGACTGTTCATTCGACCAACCGGTGCGTAATTTTTATAATCCACTTTCCAGGTTTCGGCATCGGCAATTCCCTCGCGCACGTGTGCGAGTAGAATCTCGACTACCACTAAGCGATTTTCTCCGTAATAGCGAATGTCCATGACCCGACATTCCAAAGCCACTGGACACTCCGTTAAAATCGGCGCACGCACTCGCTCCGCTTTCTTGGTCAAGAATCCAGCCTTCTCAATCTCACTCTCTCCCGCTGGCAACGACCGCGCACACGCAACCATGCGCTCAGCTAAAGGCTCATCGCAAAGGTGAATCACACATTCGCCATTTAAAATTAAATTAGCGGCGGTGTCCTTGGGCGTACCGTCATCGCGATCACTGGGAGCAAGCACCGCCATCGGCGGCTCGGTTCCCATGACATTAAAAAATGAGAAGGGAGCAGCGTTCGTCCGCCCTAGTGCATCCACCGTCGTCACCAACGCAATCGGCCTAGGCACCACCAGCCCTGCGAGCAACTTGTAGGCAAGTGCCCCGGGGTGCGCTGCCACGTCGAACCGAATCATACGCGGGGCGGAGAATCTTCGCCCGCGTGCGAGGCGATGGCTTCGCGACGCAAGCGATCATCGCGATAGGACATTAAGAGATACAGAAACACGCCCACGCAGATGCAGGAGTCGGCAACATTGAAGGCGGGGAAACGGTAATAAGGTAAATGCACGTCGATGAAATCGACGACGTGGTCACCGAAGACTCGGTCGCGCACATTACCCAGCGTGCCGCCGACGAATAGCCCGAAGGCCCATTGACCTAAAGCCAATTCGCGCAACAGCGGC
>CAIVVQ010000146.1 GCA_903909465.1 uncultured Opitutia bacterium
AACACTTTCACGCACAGTGTCTTTTGTTTTGCGATTGATCTAAGTGACTTCGGAAAAATCGGGGAAGGATTGGCGATGTTGTCAGAGTCCGGCTGGGCGCCCTACCAAATCCGCCAAGAAGATTTTTTGCCACGTGCTGAAATCTTTCAACCTGAAGGTACGCCTCAATCATTTGGCAAGGCCGGTGATTCACTCGCAGGACGCGTTCATGCTTTCTGCGCTGCCCACGGCGAAATTTTGCCGCACGACGCGGCCATCACCCTTGTGGCCATGCCTCGTGCATTCGGTAAATCCTACAACCCTGTCATCTTTTTCCTGATTTCCGTCGCCGGCCAATTACGCTGCGGCATCGCCGAAGTGCATAATACTTTCGGTGAACGTAAAGCGTGGTTCCTCGGCACCGAATGTCGCACCACACTTCCGTCAGGCGAATCCATTCTCAAACTCCGCACGCCCAAACGGTTTTACGTTTCACCATTTTCCAGACTCGATACCGAATTCGAATTCACCCTGCGACAGCCCAGTGAAAAATTATGCCTCGGCGTGGATCATTACGAAGCTGGCCAGAAAACACTCATCAGCACCTGGACGGGTCGAGCCGTTCCACTAACCGATACGCGCCTGCTTTGGCTGACCCTAAAGACGCCCTTGCTCATTTTGAAGGTTGTCGCCCTGATTCACCTGCACGCCGCTGGACTGTGGTTAATCAAAAAATTACCGTTCCGCAAAAAGGGCGACGACATTCCCCTGCAGCGAAACTTACGAAACCCCACCACCGAACTCCTTCCTAAAAAATGACCACCCCTTCCCCTTCTATCGACCAAGCCATCGCTCGTGGCGGCTTCATGCGTCGATTGGTCCTCAACGAACTGCGCAAACTCCCGGCAGGTAAATTAATTTTAACCCTGCCCGAGGGCGGCTCCATCACCCTCGGCGACGTCAACTCTTCAGGTGCCGCCGCAGAAATTAAAGTGTCCGACGAAAATTTCTTCCGTCGGATTGTCTTAGGTTCCGACATCGGCTTCTCCGAAGCCTACATGGCTGGCGAATGGGATTCGCCCAACTTAACCGCGGTCATCGGCTTCTTCATCGAAAACATCGATCACACACCTGGCATGTCGGGCTCCGCCCGTCGCACCGTCGCCCTCGGTGTTCTTCGCCTCGCCGATCGCCTCGGACACCTGCTGCGTCCGAACTCCGTTAAAAACGTCCGCTCGAATATCGCCGCTCACTACGATGTTTCGAACGATTTCTTTAAACTCTTTCTCGATGAATCGATGATGTATTCTTCGGCGCGGTGGGACGGATGCAAAACGCTGGCCGAAGCACAGATTCAGAAAAATCGCGCCCTATGCGAACAGCTCCAACTTAAATCGAGTGATCATGTTATCGAAATCGGTACAGGTTGGGGTGGATGGGCCATTCAAGCGGTGGAAAATTATGGCTGTCGTGTCACCACCCTCACTATTTCTAAAGCGCAATTTGATTTAGCGACAGAGCGGGTTAAGTCGGCGGGCCTCAGTGATAAGATTGAAGTAAGACTCGAAGATTTTCGGACCCACCAAGGTTCCTATGATAAATGTGTTTCTATTGAG
>CAIVVQ010000147.1 GCA_903909465.1 uncultured Opitutia bacterium
ACAGTCTTTTAGAAAACTTAACTGACGAGTTTATCGCCTGGCAGCCCACCCTACTCGTTCTTCCAAGTGAATTCGACCGACACTCTGATCACCGTGCTACCCATTTATTTGGACGAACTGCACTCGGCGAAACTCCTCTTAAATGCCCAGTATTAACGTATTTAATTCATCGTCCTTGGTTAATGAAAATAACCCAAAAGCCTAAGCCACAAATCAAACTTGAGTTAAGCTCAACAGAGCAGGATAAAAAACTCCAAGCAATCTTGTGCCACAAAACACAAATGGCCTTGAGCCAAAGTAGATTTTCACAATTCGCCCAAACTACCGAACCCTATAACTTTTCTGCCTAATGCCTTCCTTCCTAAATTCTGCTCGCGTTCAAGCGTTCGTACTCGCTGTTCTCGTTTTCTTTTTATTCTGGTGGAGACTTGGAACACTCGGATTGATTGATCCCGATGAACCCTTCTACGCACAAACCACCCGCGAAATGGTTCAAAGCGGCGATTGGATTACCCCACGCTTATTCGGTGAACCACAATTCGAGAAACCCATTCTATTTTATTGGCAGACTTGTCTCTCGCAAACCGTCTTCGGCGACAACGAATTCGCAGCCCGCGTTCCCGGTGCACTCGCCGCCTCCCTGCTCGTCTTCCTCACCTGGGGCATCGGACGAAAACTCCTTTCACCCTTAGCCGGTTTCCTCTCAGCCCTCGTCCTCGCGACAGGCGCCATGTTCGTCGTGATGTCGCGCCTCATGCTGACCGACATTTCACACACACTCTTTATCAGCACCGGCATCTACTGCCTGTGGGAGGCCTTCCACGCCCCTGAAAACCAACGCTTGCGCTGGCTCCTCGGCTTCACCGTCGTCTCCGCCCTCTCCATGCTCACCAAGGGCCCGCAAGGCCTTGCTTTCAGCATCATGGCCGGCTTCTCCTACGGTTATATTCAAAATATAAAACAACCCTGGTCCCTGCGCTCCCTCTCGATCTGCATTCCCCTTTGGTTCCTCATCGCCGCCCCCTGGTACTTGGCGATGTTCACCCTCCATCAATCTGGCCCCACTGCTCCTGGCACTGGCTGGGCCTATTACTGGAATTCCTTCTTCGTCCACGAAAACTGGGACCGCTTCTGGCATTCCGAACACGAAGGTAACAACACCTGGTATTACTATTTAGAAATTCTCATCGGCGGTACCTTGCCCTGGATTCCGCTCACCCTCGCGGCGCTTTGGCAAAACGGAAAATCGATTTTTAATTTTCAATACCTCCGACAACACAAAGGGGTCTGCCTCATTCTCTGCTGGTTTATTCCGTCTTATATTTTCATGAACGTGGCTCAGACCAAAATCCCGAGTTACATCTTCTTCCTCTTTCCTCCGCTCGCCCTACTCGCTGGCCACACGCTTGAGCGCTGGATCAACGAAGGCTTCAGCCGCCGTGAACTTTGGCTCGTGAGCGCCTTCACCCTAATTGAAGGACTGCTATTGGTATGGTACCTTCCTGAGTTTCACCCCAACACTCACCCCTTCCTCGCCGAACTTATCGCCTTAGGCGTACCCTTAACCATCGCAGGGATTCTAGCCTTCCGCCGCTCCACCATCGGCTGGGTCTCATTCTCCGTCCTCTTCAGCCTGGTCCTTATCTTCGTGGCATTCTTCTGGATTGAAGATCGACTCGAGGGCACCGTGGGCAGTCGCAATGCTTTCAAAATCGTCGAGCAGTCACGTCAGCCGAACGAACTCATAATCACCAGCAGCTTCCTGGGACGTGCGGCTAATTATTACATGCACGAGAAACCGACGGCCATCTTCGTGACCGCCCAGAAAGACCTCGAAGGAAAATCCAAAGATAACTTCCGCCCGTTCTACCCATTCTATTCCTACCACGCCCTTCCTCAAATCGAACTCGAAACCGAGTTAGGGAACTTCGTTGATAAAAACCACTCCGTCCTCTGCGTTGCCGAGAAACGTGATTTCATCCAACTGAACGAAGCCGAAAATTCCTCCGTTAAAGGTCGCTGCGAACTCATTGGTACCACGGGCGACAAACCCGGTCGTGCCGTCTTCCGCATCCACGATAAAAATTGGCGCCCGACTGTATCCGCTAAAACTGCCACAACTTCAGTCACCAATACCGCTGCTGCGACGCGCACTACTTCATACAACGAGAAGCAATATTACTCTCCCCAGGGCGAACGCTTTGAACCAAATACTGAATCAGCGCCCGATCATCGACCGCTTTTCTAAGAGTTATTAAAGGCGCCAGAGGAGTTTGAAGAATCGCACAGTATCGCGGATTGGCCTTATTTTACTGGTCTCTCCGCGATAAATCGTCCGCACCGGGACACTGCGAATCAAACCTTTCGCCCGCGCGGTTAAAATCAAAACCTCCGTCTCGTAGTCATAATGATTACTCTGAGCCGCACCCACCGCAGCATTCGCTACGGCGACACCGCGGTACCCGCACTGTGAATCGGGAATGGCGGAACGACAAATCCGACTGATCAGCCAGGACATCGAGGCGTTCACCATGCGCCGGACCATCGGCATGCCACGAGGATTCGAGAATCGATTGCCAACCACTAACATCACTCCCGGCTCACGCAGTGCTGCAACAAAGGCAGGCAATTGCTCGGGGTCGTGCTGACCATCGCCATCCAGCGTAATGCCGTGCGTATAACCGAGCTCCTTCAATTTCGCAAAGGCAGTCTTCAGGGCCGCACCCTTACCGCGATTCACCTCATGACGAATCACGGTCGCTCCCGCTGCTTTCGCTTCGGCCGAAGTGGCATCGGGCGAACAGTCATCCACCACAATCACGTTGTCGACAAATTGGCGAACCTGACGAATCACTTCAGCAATATGGGCCGCCTCGCGATACGCCGGTATCACCACAGCGATACGCTGCGAATCATTGGAAACAATCGTCATGCGGCGCAGATCAAATAATACCTGAACTTACCCGCGTTGATTCATCGCGACATACTTACGCTCGGTATTACCGACGTATATTTGACGCGGACGGTGAATCTTTTGCTTGGGATTCTCTGCGATTTCCTTCCAGTGCGAAATCCAACCAGGCATGCGACCAATGGCAAATATCACGGTGAACATTTCCGAAGGAATACCGATAGCCTTCAAAATAATACCGCTATAGAAATCAACATTGGGGTAAAGGTTGCGCTGCTTGAAATAAGGATCGGTCAATGCGGCATCTTCTAAACGCATCGCAATCGCCAAGAGCGGATCATTAATACCCAAGACCTTCAGCACCTTATCGCACTGGGCTTTGATAATCTTCGCACGAGGGTCGTAATTCTTATAAACGCGGTGACCAAAGCCCATCAGGCGGACCTGCTTGGTCTTGTCCTTGGCATCGGCAATAAACTTCGAACCGTCGTCGCCCGAGTCATGAATCTCTTGCAACATCTCAATGACAGCCTGATTGGCGCCGCCGTGCAATGGACCCCAGAGGGCACAAACACCGGCCGAAACCGATGGGAATAGATTCGCTCCACCCGAAGCCACCATGCGCACGGTCGAGGTCGAACAGTTCTGCTCGTGATCCGCATGCAGAATTAAAATCAAGTCTAACGCCCGTGCGATTTCAGGGTGCACGACATAATCCGCATTTGGCTGCGAGAACAGAAGGTGCAGAAAATTCGAACAGTAATCAAAACCTGGCTTTGGATAAACAGGTGGCTCGCCTTCTTTCGAACGGTGGGCCAACGCAGCCAAAGTACGCACCTTCGAAATCAGTACGGCAGCCGTCTCATCAAATTTTGCCAAATCATGTGCGCGTTGATTCGTACCAAGGTCAGGGTAATAACAGCCTAAGGTATTGAGTGTGGCCGATAAAACGGCCATCGGGTGGGCATTACCCGGAAAACCACTGAGGGTAATGCGCATACCTTCGTGCACCTGCGAATTATCCAAGATGCGGGTCTTGAATGTCGCTAACTGAGCGGCCGTTGGCAGCTCGCCGTAAATCAAAAGGTAGGCCGTCTCAATGAAGGTCGACTTCTCTGCCAAGTCCTCAATCGAATAACCGCGGGAACGGAGAATGCCTTTTTCACCGTCAATAAAAGTGACCTTCGATTCACATGCCCCAGTATTTGCATAACCGTCGTCAAAAGTCACATAGGAGGTGTCGTCGCGTAACTTCCGTACATCGATCGCGCGCTCACCTTCCGTGCCGACAACAATGGGGAGGACAACTTCTTTGTCGTCCAGTTTAAGAAAAGCGTTCTTGGGAGTCATGACGGTTTAGAGACCGCCAAAGATAAAGCCTCAGCGGGATACTAAACTCAGGAAATTACGGTAGATTTGCAAGCCTTTGACCTGACTTTTCTCAGGGTGAAACTGGGTCGCCAATACCCGCCCCTTCCTAACCCCACTCACAAAGGGCCCCGCATAGTCCGTCTCACTCCAAACCAACCGCGGATCCGTTTCCTTTAAGCGGTAGCTGTGTACAAAATAAAAGGGTTCGCCCTCAATCCGTAGCCCCTCTGTCAACGGGCCCGCTTCCTTGAAAATCGCTTCATTCCAACCCATGTGCGGAATACGTAAACCGGGCTCAGATTTGAACCGCGAAATCACTCCAGGGAAAATTCCTAGTCCGGCACGACCGCCTTCCTCCGAGCGCTCGAACAAAGCCTGCAACCCCAAACACACCCCAAGGAACGGACGGTCCGCCGCAATCCATTCCTTAAGAAAAATATCAAACTCGGTGCGCTTTAAACAATCCATACAATCCGCAATCGCACCCTGACCCGGAAAAACCACCGCCTCTGCTTTTTCAGCTAAGCGCGGATTATCCACCATGAAAGGATCAGCCCCGGCCGCACTCAGCGCGCGTGCCACACTGCGAAGGTTGCCCATGCCATAGTCCACCACCGCAACACTGGGACGACGGTCAGAGCCAGATGCCTTCACGTTCAAAATTAGGAGAGTGAACCCTTGGTGCTTGGCACGCGACCGCCCTGACGCGAATCGGACTCGACCGCGGCACGTAAGGCGCGTGCAAACGCTTTAAACAAAGCTTCCGCAACGTGGTGCGGTTCTTCTCCATACTCCAACTTCAAGTGTAGGTTACAGCCTAAGGCATTCGCCAAGCCTTGGAAAAACTCACGCACGAGAGCGATATTGAAATCCTTCACCATGTAATTGGTGACGTCGACCTGGTAGACCATCATGGAACGATTGCTTAAATCCACTACGCAACGCGCCAGCGTCTCATCCATGGGTAGAATGAAAAATCCGTAACGGCGAATGCCGGCCTTGTCTCCCAGGGCTTCTTTGATCGCCGCGCCTAAAACGATACCAACATCCTCAACGGTGTGGTGATAGTCCACGTCGGTGTCTCCGGTCGCTTGAATCTTGAGGTCGATCATCGAGTGACGACTCAACAGCGTGAGCATGTGGTCGAAAAAGGCGACGCCAGTAGAGATTTCAGCTAAGCCCGTGCCGTCCAAATTAACACTCAGGTTAATCTTGGTCTCCGCCGTGTCGCGGCGAATTGTGGCTTGGCGTGCTCCAGAACTCATACCCTTTCAATCATCCCACCACGCTAAAATGTCAACCTCACCCTTTCGTCCAAACCCCCGCCGCCGCCACTAATGCATCCGCTTCCGCATCCGTGCCCACCGTTATCCGCAATGCTTTCTCCGTTAAAAAATGATTCGGGAAACGGCGCACCAAGATTTTCTTAGAGCGCAAAAATTCAAAGGCCGACTCCGCCGCCTGCACCGAGGCGACTCCGCCTTTCGCAACTGGTTCAGCTAAAACGAAATTAGCCGAAGATTCATTTACCTTCCAACCCAGTCCTCGCAACGCATCCATTAAGCGACGACGAGTAGCAGTAATTTTTCCAACCGTCTCATTCAGCCAGGCATCATCTTGCAGCGCCGCCGCGGCCGCCACCTGCGCCAGACGATCCAAGTTATAACTGTCACGCACCCGATGCAAAACAGCGGCCACACCCAACGGACAGATCGCATAACCGGCACGCAAGCCCGCCAGGGCATGCCCCTTTGAAAGGGTGCGTGTGACTACGACATTGGGAAATTGCTTAGGTAAATCCACACAGCTCTCACCCGCAAACGCGACATACGCCTCATCCACCACCAATAATCCCGGAAACACTTTCGCCAAGGCAATCACTCGCTCCACCGCAAACGCCACGCCTAGCGGTGCATTGGGATTGGTTAAAAAGAAAACCGATGCGCCACACTTAGCCACCGCATCCACATCAAAAGTATAATCCGCTTTCACCGGCACCTTCACCACCGCCGCACCTTGCGCCGCAGCTAAGACCGGATACAATGAATAGCTAGGGTCCAACATTCCTATCGACCGACCGGGCCCCGCGTACGCCCTTATAAGTAAATTTAAAATATCGTCCGAACCATTGCCTGCCACAATCGATTCGGGCGAATAACCATGCACCCGTGCCGCCGCTTCACGCAGTGGCGTCGAATCAGGCGAGGGATAAAGACGTAGCAACGTGCCGTTATCACCCAACGCTACACGAATGGCCTCAACTGCCTTAGAACTCGGCGGATACGGATTCTCATTCGTATTCAACTTAATCCACCCGCCACCCTGCGGCTGCTCACCCGGCGTATAAGCCTGCATGGCTTCGATGTGCGGATTGGCTTTCGGATCCGAAGGCTTCATGAGCGGTGCTTCACCTTGCTCAAGGCAAAGTCCGCTAGCAAATTCTTAATCTTCACCGAATCACCGAGGGCGACAGCAGCCTGTGCGAGTAATTTTAATTCCTTGGCACTCGAGTGCCGCAATATGAAACGGACTTCGGGAATCGAGGGTGATGACATACTCAACTCCGTCGCACCCAATCCAATGAGCAAGGGTGCCCACAAGGGATCGCCCGCTAATTCGCCACACACCGCCGCGGTCACACCCTTCTTGGCAGCCGAACTAAAAATGCGTTCTAACGTTCGTACCACCGCCGGATTGGCAGGCTCATAATGGGAGGCAATACGCTGGTTGCCACGATCCACGGCCAAAAGGTACTGCACCAAATCATTCGTACCAACGCTAACGAAATCCACCTCGGCCACTAAATCATCAATCACCACCGCTGCCGCAGGGATTTCGATCATTGCACCGAGACGGATTGGCGCCTTCGGCACGACGCCCTTGCTCGCCATCTGTACCGCAATGGTTTGATAAAATTCTTTCGCTCGGCGCAATTCTTCAACCCCCGAAATCATCGGGAACATCACCGCAACTGGGCCGTAAACCGAGGCACGTAAAATTGCGCGTAGTTGCGCCGCAAAAATATCTGGGCGATCCAAACACAGGCGAATCGCGCGATACCCCATGAAGGGATTCGCTTCATCTGTTAAATCACCAAGCTTCTTGTCCCCGCCCAAATCTAAGGTGCGAAAAGTCACCAAACGACCCTTCGCCTGACGAACTACTTCGGCATACTCATCAAACTGCTGCTCCTCCGTCGGCCAATCATCGAGTCGTAAAAATAAATTCTCCGTGCGGTATAAGCCCACACCATGTGCAACATAGGTGTGCGCATCTTCCATGTCCTCTGGGCTACCAATGTTAGCTAATAAATTATAGTGCGTGCCATCCGTCGTTTCGTCAGGCAAGGCGACCTCAGCCATCACCCGGTTTCGACGTGATTTGATGGCCACTTGCTTATCGCGATAGCTGTCAATGGTCGCCGATGTCGGGTTCACAATCACCAGCCCCGCTTCACCATCCACCAACATTGTGTCACCATCTTGCACCGCATCGAGCAAGCCACGCACACCCACCACGGCGGGTATCTCTAACGCTCGCGCCATAATCGCGGAGTGCCCGGTACGTCCGCCTTCTTGTGTGACAAATGCCAGGACCGTATCGGTCGACATACTCGCGGTCTCCGACGGGGTTAAATCTTTTGCGACGACCACTTGCTTCTCCACCGCCACCACTGCCTGGGCCGACTTCGTGCCCATGAGTTTGTCCATCACGCGGCCAGTCACATCGCGAATATCCGACGCACGCTCACGTAAAAAATCATCCTCAATGTTTTCGAAAATCGTGATGTACCGCTGCGCGACTTCTTGGAAGCAGAACTCGATATTAAAACCAGTCTTCCTGACTTCCTTCGTCACATCATCAATCAAAGCCACATCTTCTAACACCAAAAGGTGGGCATCAAAAATGGCTGCCTCCGACTCCCCTAATCGCTCGACGACCTCTTGCCGTAACTTTGCGATCTCCAAACGGGTTTCGTGCAACGCTTGTTCAAAACGGCGAACCTCCGCTTCTTGATCCACCGCCCGCACACAGGCGACAATCGCCATGCCCTGAGTCAGAATGTATACCGAGCCTTGCCCCACGCCTGGTGCAGCTGCAATGCCTTTGAGGCGGACTTCTGGCCTGGGAGAATCGGCCGACATAGGAGGTTAGAAGATTGGACTAAGAAATAGAGGCAAGGGCAATAACTGCCAAATCCCTAATTCCGCCTACCCTTCGTCATCATCATCCGATGACTCACTCAAGCCAATATCGGAAACCGTCGATTCACTTGAAGAAACCTCAAACGTTCGCTCCGACTCATCACCCTCATCGACCTCCACACTGTCCTGCCCCGAAATGCTATTAATAACGTAAAGGTTCAGGCCCTTATAATCCGTGTCTAACGTCACACGGGTCTGCACCAATACCACCATCAATAAACAAATATAGGACGCAGTGCGATTAAAGCGCTGTGCGTAATTCAATAACCAAGAACGAATCCACTTCCCATCCGCATGCTTAAATTCCACCAAACACTTAACTTGGGCTCGGTGAAGTTTCTCCCGCTGCTTAAAGCGACGCATCAATTCGGGAGAGGCGATCATGAGTTCGCGTAAACGTGCAATCTCAGCGGCCGTGGCGGTACGCTCCAGACAACTATCCACGAGGTGATTAAACTCCCCCTCGCTCATTTGATAAAATCTTCCCCCACGAGTTCACGCAACGCCTCGCGTGCGCGGTTAATGCGGCTTTTCACCGTGCCAATGGATAAGCCGAGTTCTTCAGCAATCGCCTCATAGGACATATTCTGCACATTGCGCATGGTGAGTATATGAGCGTGCTCGGGCTTCAATTGTTCCATGCATTCCGCAACTTTTCGGACAAATTCGTTTTGCTCCACCTCATCCCCTGGACTTTGTGCGGTATCAGCCAAAATATCATGCAAGGTAGCCCCTGCGTCTTCCCCTATGCTCGCGTCTAACGACATCGACTCATTACGCTTCCGACGCTTCCAATACCAGTAACGGTTGTGCGCTAAATTAATTCCGATTTGATAAATCCAAGACGAGAAATTCGCCGTACCACGAAAAGATGATAACACGCGGTAAGCCCTAATAAAGGTATCCTGCGTGATCTCTTCGGCGTCCTGCTGATTGCGCAGCATCGAAAAAACCTTCGTGAAAATCCGCCCCTGATACTTCACGACCAATTCATTGTACGCCCCCGCATCACCACTACGGGCACGCTCAAGGGCTAACTGGTCAGATTCGGTTTCCATTGGGTATACCCCAGGGGTTAGGGTAAGAATTATATTGCATCACTATTACCCCAATATCAACGCAGAGTTTCAGCCGAATTAGGCCTAAATCCCCAATCCGCTTGACGCTTCGCAGGCAAATCGCTGACATTCCTTTACGGTGTCACGGTAGCGTAGCTCAGATGGTTAGAGCGCGGGACTCATAAGCCTGAGGTCGGCAGTTCAATTCTGCCCGCTACCACCACCGGAAATTTGACCTAAGCCTTCAGGAGGTCTTTGACCGATAAATCAAGGCCGTCCCTCCACAGTGACTCCATGCTGTAACTTTCCCGTACGTCCGGGCGGAAGACATGCACGACGACGTCGAAGCCATCCACCACCGTCCAGCCGCTTTCCTTTTGCGATTCCGTACCGCGCGCTGGTGAACCGGCTTCATCCAAGGCACGCTCAACTTCGATGCGCAAAGCCCGTAAATGTGGGTCAGAATTACCGGTGGCGATAATCATATAATCGGCAACCGAGGAGAGCTGTCCCAATTCTAAAACACGAATCGATTCAGCCTTCTTGTCGTCCAGCGCTTTGACCACCGCTAAAACATGCACAGGAACTTTGGATGCAACCCTCGCCACGACGGGCTTTAAATTCTCCGAACGGGCCTTCGCCTTGCTGACCTTCGGCTTCACTGCCACGCGACGCACCGACTTCAAAGGCGCACGCGATTTCTTTTTAGCAGGAGCGGTAGATTTTTTCTTTTTTGAGGCGGACATATTATTTCGTATAAAGGGAGTGTTCTTCGATGAAGTCACGCACCGACTTGGGCAAGCCGTTTCCCGATGGTTTCCTTTCCTGTAAGGCCAGCCGCAACGCGGTGGAAGAAACCTTCACGGGCGGTGCCCGTAATACCGTCAATTTAAGCTTCGACGCAATCGATGCCGGCGGCACCACGGAAATCCCATCCCTCGAAAGCACCGCAAATTCCACTAAGGTTGAAAGTTCATCGATATCCTTCCATCGATCCAATCGCGCCAATTGATCGGCACCAATAATCCACACCCGCCTGACTTTCGGAAAATCTCGCGCCAACTCGCGCGCCGTATCGACCGACCAACACACGCCCTCGCGCTTCACTTCACGGTCATCAATCACCGCCCAAGGACAGGGCTCAAATGCCAACTTCACCATCGCCAATCGGTCCGTGGCACTGGCCAACGGTAACGCCGCACGCAGTGGAGCCAGACCGGCCGGTATCACCCGCACTTCATCCATCTTCATCTGTTTCCACGCCGCCGTCGCCGCCGCAATATGCCCCGCATGCGGAGGGTCAAAGGTGCCACCTAGAATGCCGACCACGCGCGTCATACGCCCGATACAACGGCTACCAATCTCAGTGGCAACCTAAAGCAGGCTTGAGCCCAAGCGATTCCCGTTAAACGATTAACCATGGCACCCTCCGCCACTCGCTTCCTGCCCCCCGGCTTCGATACCACCAAACCGATCATGATTATCGCCGGCAAAGGTCGCTACCCCGCCCTCCTCGCCGAATGCGCACGGGACTTCCAAGCCAATATTAAGTTAATCGCTTTCGAGGATGAAACCGAACCCTCACTTATCGAAAGCTTTAAACCCGCTGATCGTCGCATCGTCCCCGTTGGTAAATTAGGACAGTTACTCGACTCCCTCCAAGAACTCCAAGCGGCCGGCGCCGTCATGGCAGGTCAAATCACCCCGCGTAAACTTTTCTCCGGCATGGTGCCAGACCTCAAATTGGTCGCCCTCCTGGCCTCACTTAAAGAACGTAACGCTGAAACCATCTTCGGCGGCGTCACTCAAGAAATCGAAAAGCTAGGCATTCATATGCTCGATGCCCGCGTCTTCCTCGATCAACACCTCGCCACCAGCGGGTGCCTCACCGGTTGGTCCTGCGGCATCGCTGACGATGAATTAAAATTCAGCATACAGATGGCACGTGAAATGGCCCGACTCGACATCGGACAATCCATCGTCACCGCCAAAGGCACCGTCATCGCCGTCGAAGCTTTTGAAGGCACCGATAAAATGCTCCACCGTTGCGCCGATATCGGCGGCAAGGAAATGCTGCTAACTAAAACATCGAAATACCAACAAGACTTTCGCTTCGATGTTCCGTGCTTCGGATTACAAACACTCGAGAGCATGGCCAAAGGCGGCGTCAAAAAGGCCGCCCTCCAAGCCGATGGCGTCATCCTCATCGATCGCCCCGCCGTTCTCGCCCGTGCGCGCGAACTGAAAATCGACCTTTTTGGTTTTTAATTATTGTGGTCCTTGGCCACACCCCCTTGCCAACGTGTCACCTTGCCCGCTTGTCACCTAGACCCTTTAACCGTCGAAAAAATTCCAGGCCAAAATACTTTCCGCGATAAACCAGCCCATCAGTAAGGCTAAAATTAAATATAAAATTTTACGGTATCGACCCCAAGCAATCGGCTCCTTCGAAGGGTCATGCGAATAACCCGATGGCACTCGCGAAAACTTTAAGCGTTCATACCACGGACGACCGGACCCAGTGTCCAATATCGAGTGCCGATAACCATGTAGTCGGTAATCGGGACGTCTAAAGAGGCGGCGTAGTCTCGCTAACATCTTTCTCACCTTAAAGGACTCTCCCACGCTTTACAAGCGACAGCTCACCCGATAATCCCAAAGACGTGAAGGCTACCACCCGGTCCATCCGCGCACTTAAAGGCAAACGTCCCATCGTCTGCCTCACGGCCTACGATGCCATCACGGCCCGTATCGCCGACCAAGGCGGCGCCGACCTCATCCTCGTAGGCGACTCCCTCGGCAACACCGTCCTCGGCATGGAAGACACCGTCGGCGTGACCCTCGAAATGATGGTTCACCACACCGCCGCGGTCGCCCGCGCCCAACCCGCCGCCCTCGTCATCGCCGACCTTCCCTTCGCCCTCGCTCACGATAGTTTCCCTAACCTTCTTAAATCCTGCCGCGCCCTCCTCCAAAAAGGCGGAGCCCACGGAGTGAAAATCGAAGGCGGCACTTCGCTCGCCAGCTCCATCGAAAAATTAGTCGACGCTGGTATACCGGTGATGGGTCACATCGGCCTCCTCCCCCAACGCGTACATTCCACCGGCTACCGTCGCCGTGGCATCACCGCCGCCGATCAACAAAAAGTCTTAGCCGACGCTCGCGCAATTACTGATGCGGGCGCCTTCAGCGTGGTCATCGAATGCGTCGACGAAAAACTTTCCCAAGAAATCACTTCATCTATTAACATCCCAACCATCGGCATCGGCTCCGGTGCCGGTTGCGATGGACAAATCCTCGTTATCCACGACCTTCTCGGATTCACCGCCACACCCCCTCCCTTTGTGAAACCCGAAGCTAATCTCCACCGCGACGCCGTGGCCGCCGTTAAACGCTGGGCCACCAAAGTACGAAAGGGCTCACGCTCATGAACTGCGTAATTTTTGGAGCAGGCGCCTGGGGCACCGCCGTTGCCGTGCACCTCGATCGACTCGGCCACACGGTCACAATCGTGCCGCGTCGACTCGAGATGGCCCTCAAACTGGCCACCGAACGCATTAACCACGACTACCTTCCTAAACATAAACTCGCACATTCTATTCAGGTCGGACTCGAACCCGCCCCCGCCTTAATGGATGCCGATATTATTTTCCTAGCCTGCCCATCCAAAGGGCTCACCGACCTCCTTAAACAAATCGGACCCGACATCCAAAAGTCCTCCGCTAAAATTGTTATCTCACTCTGCAAAGGCCTCGATCAAAACACGCTTCAACGTCCGACCGAACTCATTCAAAAAGCCGTTGGTAAAATTCCCGCCGCGACTTTAAGCGGCCCCAGCAACGCCAACGAAGTCGCCCACGGCAACCCAACCGCCATGGTCCTCGCATCGACAGCCGATGAAGCCACGTTGCGTACCGTGCAAGCAGCCATCAGCGGCCCCACCCTCCGCGTCTACACTTCTAACGATGTCGCCGGTGTTGAAATCGGTGGCACCCTTAAAAATGTTTACGCCATCGGCGCCGGCCTCTGCGACGGACTTAAACTCGGCGACAACGCCAAAGCCGCTTTCCTCACCCGCTCCCTCCAAGAAATGATTCGCGTCGGCGTCGCCCTCGGCGGCAAAAGCGAAACCTTCCTCGGACTCAGCGGCACTGGCGACCTCATGGCCACCGCCCATGGCTCTTGGAGTCGCAATCGCACACTCGGACAATCCATCGCTGAAAATCCTGAGGCAACCATCGCCTCCCTCAAAACCCGACGCGATGCCGTCGAAGGTTACCGTGCGACCGACTCCCTCAGCCAAATTGCCAAGAGCCATAAACTCGACGCCCCGATTTTATTCCT